>NZ_JBHIPJ010000037.1:0-3638 GCF_042195945.1 Bartonella sp. AP30XZML
AAGCTTTATGAAAGTTTTTTTGCCAAGGCATTTAAGAAAACCACGGATAGGCTTGGGATTGTTTATACGCCCGTTGAGGTTATGGATTTTATCATTCATTCTGTTGATGATGTGTTGCGGAATGAATTTGGAAAAAGCTTAGGATCACGGGGTGTTTCTATTCTTGACCCTTTTACGGGAACGGGTACTTTTATCACAAGGCTTTTACAATCTAATCTCATCAAACCAGAGGATATGGAATATAAATATCGTTATGATATCCATGCCAATGAGATTGTTTTGCTTGCCTATTACATAGCAGCGATTAACATTGAATCGACCTATCATGGTCTTATGAAAGGTGAGTATATTCCTTTCAAGCATATTGGTTTGACCGATACGTTTCGGATGATTGAAAAACAAGATTTAATGAAAGGTATACTTAAAGAAAACAGTGAATATTTAGAACATCAAAAGAAACTGGATATCAAAGTTATCTTTGGTAATCCTCCTTATTCTTTTGGACAAAAGAGTGCTAATGATAATAATCCGAATACATCTTACCCCATATTAGATGAATGTATCCGTGAAAAATATATATTGAAATCAACAAAAATTATAAATCGGAACAAACTTTATGATAGTTATATTCGTGCCATTCGTTGGGCTAGTGACCGTATTGATAATGCTGGGGTAATCGGCTTTGTCACAAATGCAAGCTTTATCAATGGAAGTTCTATGGATGGTTTACGCAAGTGCCTCGTTGAGGAATTTTCAAGCCTTTATGTTTTCCATTTACGGGGTAATCAACGAACCTCTGGAGAAATTTCTCGAAAAGAAGGTGGTAAGATTTTTGGTGAAGGGTCACGTGCTCCCATTGCTATCTCTATTCTCGTAAAAAATCCAAATGCACACCAGCATGGGAAAATATATTTCCGTGATATTGGAGATTATCTCAATAGAGAAGAAAAGCTTAAGACAATTAAAAAATTTAGGAGTATTGATGGCATTACACGGAGCAAAAAAGGTTGGCAAATAATTACACCAGATAAACATGGTGATTGGATAAAGCAAAGAGTTGCTGATTTTGATCAATTCATACCTATGGGGAATAGGAATACCCCAATAGATGCTAAGTTATTTGAGGAAGTATCGCTTGGTATAAAATCAACTCGTGATTCTTGGGTTTGTAATTTTTCGAATAACGCACTAAGTACCTCTATTCAAAAAACGATTGAATTTTTTAATGAACAAAAACGTCTTGTTAGTGAAAACCCATCTATATCTGTAAAAAATATTATTGATTATGATGCTACCAAAATTAGTTGGACGGATACTCTTATTTCTCGTTTAAAACGGGGAGATGATGCAATCTTTGAACCCCACCTAACAGTTCCTGCTCTCTATAGTCCGTTTGTAACAATGTGGCATTATACATCATCATTTCTTAATGACATGTTAGGACAAACACATCAGTTTTTTAATCCAGATATGCCTGATAATCTTGGAATTTGTGTTTCGGGCATAGGAAATCGATCAGATTTTTCATGTCTCATGACAAATAAACCAATTAACTATGCTACATTAGAAACAGCAAGATGCTATCCGCTTCTATTATGTTCTAATTATAAAAAAACTCACGACCATAGCTTATTTACTACAGATGCACAAAAGAAAGTTCGTGATGCCATTACTGATGAGGGGCTAGCGCATTTTAAATCGGCTTATCCTAATGAGACTATAACAAAAGAAGACATCTTTTATTACGTTTACGGTCTTTTGCATTCGGAAGATTATCGTGCCCGTTATGCGGATAATTTATGTAAAGAATTGCCTCGCATTCCTTGTGTAAAAAATGCTGATGATTTTTGGAAGTTTGTGACAGCAGGACGTGAACTCGGTCATTTGCACGTGAATTATGAAGATGTAGAACTTTATCCAGTGACCTTTAAAAAGGGCAATCCAAAACAGACAGAGATCTCTAATCCCGAAAAATTCTATTATGTAACTGAAATGAAATTCGCAAAAATTAAGAATAGTAAGGAAAAGGATAAATCAACTGTTTTTTATAATAGCAATATCACAATAACAGATATCCCTCTTGAAGCTTATGAGTATATCGTCAATGGCAAGCCTGCTCTTGAATGGGTTATGGGGCGTCAATGTGTTAAGACTGATAAAAAGAGTGGCATTGTGAATGATGCCAATCGCTATGCTGTTGAAACCGTTGGCAACCCTGCCTACCCTCTAGAGTTGTTTCAAAGGGTTATTACCGTAAGTTTAGAAACAATGAAAATCGTTAAGAACTTACCAAAATTAGAAATAAGAGAAACTGAATAATTTATAAAGCATGCTCACATAATGGGTATGATAACTCATAAGGGGTATAGAGCTTATAACCATAATCTATACCTCTTTTGTTAAGTTGATTAGATACAATCCTAATATGCGTTATTCTAAAAATAAGGCTTTGTACTTTAAACACTCTTATTGGGATTGCTTTAAGACTTTTAAGAAACCCACTCTTAAAGTGAATTAGATTTTTTTACATTGCCTTTAAGAGGTTATACCGTAATCTAAAATGAGTGCTTTATTGTTTTCAAAAGCTTTGTTTAAAGAGAGTTATATATATTCATTTTCTTATATTACTTATAGGTTTTGAAGGTTTCTCAAACTCTCAAAATACCTTCAAAAATATATCGTTGGTTGTATTTACATGTTGTGTTTTAATATAGATTGTATCTCTAAAATGCTAATATATTGAAATATAATGACTTTTATTTTTCGATTGAAAAAAAATATATAAAGGGGAGTAAAAGGAACCCTCAAAATACTCAAAATCTTCAAAACTCATAACCATAATGGTCTTGATAGCATTTCTTATGAGTTACAAGCTATCTTTTGAAAGGCTTTAAAAGATCATATGCTTTTCATAAAGCACATTTTAATCATTCACTAAAATCATAAGATTCGTCTGTTAAATAAACAGACATAACCGATAAAATAGACAATAATCCATTAAAAGAGATTTTGATCATCTATGGAATAATTTTATAGATCTTTTTTTATAGGTTGTTTCCTTAAAATCTTGCACCAAAACCATGATCAGAGCCATACCACTGTTGAGTTTCTCAACTATGATCAAGGCTTTGGACCGCGCCTTATTTTCTAAATTTTTTGAAATCTTTTTGATATTTNACTTTTCTGCCACCCGTTCAATCAAACCGTAGCTCACTTGCTTCACCTTTGCTACTTCTTTGGCTAAAGCTAATGCACGTTCAAGGTGGGTTTTGTTGATGCTCTCGTCAAAGCCCAAGTGGTCCCCTGCCGTAAAGCTTTGCTGATAAGATTGTAAGGTTTCAGCATCACCCAACAAAGCAAGAGCGCCAAGATGAAGTAAAGCATAATCCGTATCGTTTGCTTTAGACGTGGCGCCTTTTTCCCAAGGAGCAGTGCCATAATCAGAGCGAAGTCTTTTAGAAAGGTCAATCTCTTTGACTGACCATTCTAGCGCATCATCAAGCGCCTGTGTTAAACGATCTGCAGTAACTTCTGGTTCAAAGATTTCCAGTCCCTTGGCTTCAAAATTAAGCTGTATATCTGGGATATCTTCCGTGTGGGTAGGATCAATGAATTTACAAGCAGCGGAAAGAATACCC
>NZ_JBHIPJ010000038.1:0-4535 GCF_042195945.1 Bartonella sp. AP30XZML
TGGAATCTTATCCATGGCATACCATTAGACATGCGCGCCCCCTTCTTTCATTAAATATAAATTAGTGATCATAATCCCCCCTTAAGGCTGTTGCCTATTTATGCGTGAGCTGTGACAGAGCGCGTAGTCATAAGTTAAAAAAAAATGAACTCACTCAATTCAAAAATACACTGCATGCTTCATCTCGCTGCACTAACTAAATGTGTAGACCGATTGTATTTCTGTAAACTATCTATGAAATGCTTTTTGAAACCGTGCGCATCGCTATATGCCTTTATCGATAATGAAGGTCCTAAAGTACTTTGAACTATCAAATTATCATTTGCATCAAGAGAAAAATTCCAATCAGAATCGCTAAAAACAATTGTGCTGCCGTCTGGAAAATCCATTTCTTTTATTGAATCTTTCAAAATGTGAAAAGTGTAATATGGTCTTTGCAATACCTTTGTAGAGCTTTGCATTTTTTTATGAGAGACATAAAAACAAAAAATCGTGATTACATTGGTCGTAAAAAGCACAATAATCGTTGCGAAAATGTCCATTTTTATTTTCTTTCTTCATATTGAAGCTTCGTCATTTCATTTTGTTCAAATGGCTTCATGCAAACAGTGGAACCCTTGACAAAAGAAGGCGTTGGAGGAGATTGTTCATTCCATAACGCTTCGAGAAGATATGCAACGGCTCCTCTTGAAGGAACACCATATTTTTCCCAACGCCATACTGTTGACTTGTTGACGCCTAACTGTGCTGCCATTTCTTTCAGAGTTAAATTCAGATTTTTACGTAACTGTTTTACTGCTATTTTTCCCATAAAAAATAATATGCATTATGAGTACTTAAAAGTCAAGTCGAAATGCATACCAATTATATGCAATATGAATATATTAAGGAGATAAAAATGCTTAGTAACACGATAGACCAATCTGCTAGATTAATAAAAGCGCGTTTAGCGCGTGGTTTTAGAAGTGCTAAAGAAGCAGCTAGATATTTTGGCTGGAACTACTCTAGCTATATACAGCACGAACAAGGATTAAGAGGAATATCACGGGCATCTGCAAAATATGCAAAAGCATTTAGAATTAGTGAAGGATGGTTATTAACTGGAGAGGGAGAAGGCCCCTCCTTTCCAATTCCTGCCACAAAACAAACTGTTGATGAGCAAATTATTAATCTACTGCAAAAAACAACTCAACCAGATAAAGAAACAATTCTTCACCTTTTAAATCGCTTGCATGCAGAAGAAAAAAAATAAAAGCTTTTTTTCTTTCATTACTAAATGTAGAAACCAGATGCATTATTTTGTTATCTAATTCTATATCACTTTTTATTATTTTCATAACCATTCACCTTCCCCTTTCATGAGAATCGTCATTTAGAAAAAATCTTCTTACAAGATTTTTATACCGTTAAAAATAAAATACACATAACGCATATTTTGTTGTTGACAAGTATGCATTATGCGTATTATATATATTCCATAAACCACGCACAAACAATCGCCAAGAGGCGTTAGGGAGGAGAAATTATGGAAAATCCAATTCTTATAAATTCTGATGAAATTTTATTAGTTGTCTATGATGATGATCAAAACATTGGTCGATCGGGACCACTGGATGAAAGCCAAGTTCTAAAAATTATTGACGAGGCAGATGATGCAATCCAAATCTTTCGCATCGATCCTTCTGAGAATAATTGTGAAGATATCTCTGAAGAAATTGCAGAAGCATATGTAAAAGAAAATATCGAACATCTCCATGAGGAGAGTAAAGTTCATGACTTTGTACGCGAGAGTGTTGCTTACCATGACCTTTTATCTGATTTAGCAGACGAAAAATATAATGATGAGATTTACGGTACTTACGAACAACAACACCGTTTGCGTCCTTGTGATGTGCTTTAAATTCTGAAGGGCGCTTTTAAAAGCGCCTCCCCTTTTCCCATCAATAATTGATTAGAGTAAACTTATGACCACACATGATACTCATATTCATAGTGAAGGATATCTCACGCCTGAAAACGAAGTAGACAACAAAATCGGTTATGTCCAAATGGTCAATGCCCATGTAATGCATAGGTACTTACATTTGAAACAAGATTTTTCCACTTGGTTTAACGATTGTGTTGAAAAGTTTGATCTAAAAGAAGGCGTGGATTTTGTTTTTACAAAACAAGAATGGAACAGACAGAAGATTTGTCCAAAATCTGAAATAGAGACAGATAAAACCGATAATCATTATTTCAAAATTCACGCAGCAAGGAAAATTGCTCAAGCAGAACGTCATAGAAACTATGGCAGAATATTATACCAAAACTTGTGTTTTTCTTAATTAAGGGGGTGATGATGCGAAACTTTATTACAATACCTGAAAACAATTTTCAAAACACAACTGTTCCAACCATGTCTAGTCGTGAAATTGCAGAGTTATGCGGTAAGCAACATGCGCATATTATGCGTGATATTCGACAAATGTTAGGAGAATTATATCCTGAAGGGGGTCAATCCAAATTTGGATCCACCTATTTAGATAAACAGGGTAAGCCCCAAAACTGTTACAACCTCCCTAAGCGTGAATGCCTTATCTTAGTTTCCGGTTACAGCATGACATTACGTGCTAGGATTATAGACCGTTGGCAAGAATTGGAAAAGCAAGCAGCAATACCACAAATCGACTATTCAAGTCCAAAGGCTATGATTGGCTTTTTGAATTACCTACAAGGTCAAATAGATCAAAAAGACACCATCATTGAAGATTTAACACCAAAAGCCATGGCTCTTGAAAGCTTACAGCGTCATAATGGACTCTTTGGTCTTACAGAAGCCGCTAAAATACTCGAGATGCAACCAAAACAATTCATTCTCTTCTTACAGCAAAAAGGTTGGGTTTACAGACGAGCAGCAGGTGGAAATTTGCTACCGTATCAAGACAAAATCCAAAAGAAACTTATGGATTGTCCAACCATCACACTTCAAACTGCAAGTGGAATAGAAAAAGTCATTCCTTGCGCAAAAATCACAGCAAAAGGAATTGGTGTGCTGTCTCAAGAGCTTAAAAGACAAACCATGCATTAAAAGCAACAATTATGGAAAAGAAATACGAATGACTAATCTTATAGTATCTCTATAAGCCGTTTCTAGCAACAAAAACAAAGATTTTAACACCAGCGTGATTCACGCCACGGGTGAATTGCGCGCGAGATGGAGGAAATCAAGATGAGTGAACAAAATACTAACCTAACAGAAATTGAAGAAACGCATCACTTAGCGGTTAAACAAACTGCTATGGAACGTATTTTAAACAGAGCCTTAGAAAATGACGTCGATATGGACCGTCTCGAGCGTCTCATTGCCTTACGAGAAAAAGAAATAGAACGACAAAACTACGAAAGATTTGCCTGTGATCTTTCGAATATGCAAATAGAATATCAAAAAATACAAAAAAACTCTACAAACACCCATACAAACAGCCAATATGCAACCCTTGACCAGTACATTGATGCTGTAAAAAACACTCTTGCAAAACACCGATTTGCTTTGTTTTCTCGTATCAAAGAACAGAGTTCAGACAATATAATTATAGAAATGACTTTGACGCATCCGTCTGGAAATAAAATCTCAACAGAAGGAAAGTTTCCTTATGACACTAAAGGATGCAAATCAAATATACAATCGGTTGGTTCTGCAATCACATACGCACGCAGATATCTGTTAGGCATGCTTCTTAATGTCGTGAGTGAAGATGATGATACAGATGGAAACCCGCCTATTAAAAAGGCTTTTCCACAACAGATCAATGAAATCAGAAGACTCATCGTACAAACCCAAACAGAAGAAGAAAAAATACTTGCTTATGTCAACGTCAAAAAGCTCGACGATATGTCTGAAGGACAAGCACAAACGGTGTTGCATCTTTTAAAAAATAAACAAAACAGGCAAAAGGTAGAAACAGATTCTACTATACAAGATGCCGATATAGCAACGCCACACGAACAGGGAACGGCGGTGTGAGATGGAGCAAAGAACAGCACAATGGTTTCAAGCGCGCTTGGGTAAAGTCACTGCTTCAAACGTTTACAACGTACTCAGTAAGACAGCAAAAGGTTTGCCTACAAGCAAATATGAAGATTACAAAACGAAACTCATGACAGAACGCTTAATAGAGGAAATAAGCCAATCTTATACAACACCTGCTATGCAATGGGGTATCGAACATGAAGAAGATGCCTTAAGAGAATATGAATTCATTTATGACGCAGAAGTCACAAGATGCGGGTTTATCCCACACCCCAAAATGGAAATGGCGGGGGCTAGTCCTGATGGGTTGATTGGAGAGGACGGTTTAATAGAAGTCAAATGTCCACAATCAACCACGCATTTGCGTTTTTTTATTTATGACGAAATCAAGCCTGAATATATCGCACAGATGCAATTCCAAATGGCATGCACTGGACGCAAATGGTGTGATTTCATGAGCTATAATCCAAACTTTGTAGGCAAATCTACTGGTTTGAGAATGAAAATCAAACGCGTCAATCGT
>NZ_JBHIPJ010000039.1:0-1282 GCF_042195945.1 Bartonella sp. AP30XZML
TTTGTTCTTCATTTTCGCAGATGACTAAGAGAATTTCATCAGAATTTATAAACACTGGTTTATTCACAAATGCCTCCATACAGCCTATTGGCAAAAGTTATTTTCTAAGATATGGAACATATGTATGCGCATATTGCACATATGTCAACAATAAAATGTGCAACATGAACATATTTAGTGAGTGTTATATTATTTTGGGATATATAAAATGGATGATATTGATAACCTTATAATGGAGGCAGTGAATAAGCTTAGTATAGATAAAAAAAGAAGGTTAATTATTATTCTTCGTCTTTTAAAGTATCTAAAATGCGAAGAAGCCACTGCTTTTTTTCAGGAGATATATTTTTTAGAGCGTTAAAAACTTCTTCTTGAAGTTCGCGGTCTGAAAGAGCAGTTGTAGATTTTGTTTTTATACCCTGTCCTTCACCAGTCAATAACCAACCTGTACTTACGTTAAAAGCTTTTGCGTATCGACTTGCGGCTTTATTGATGCCGCGAACTCCTTGTTCATGTTGTATATAAGTGTAATATGGCCAGCCGTAATATTGAGCTGCGGCTCGGGCAGATTTAAATCCTTTGGCAATTCTTGCTTCTGTTAAGCGTATAGCTTGGTCGGGTTTTTGTTCTTGCATTCTGACAACTCCTTTCCATTCATAATGCACATATTATGTGTGCTTTTCGACTTGACTTTTTTCTGTGCACATTGCACACTTAATTTTATGAATAAGATAGAAGCAAAAAAAATACGCAAACGCCTTAATCTGACGCTGGACGAAATGGCAGCGTTATTAGGCGTTAACAAATCAACAGTATGGCGTTGGGAAAAATATGGTGTTCCTTCAAGAGGAGCAGTGGCTTATCTTTTAAAATCTTTATGCGATCAAGAGCAACACCCCTCAATGTCGAAAATTTGCAAGAGCTGCGTTGTTGATCAGAAGGTCGATAGATTGCAGCATTAAGGAGATCAAAATGAGTTCGAATGAAATTTTATGGATAGCAGTGGTTTCAGTTTTGCTCTTAAGCGGAGTGATGTTTCGTATTGCATTGCATTATCGCGATCAAGTTAAAGCACTTAAAGAGCAGGTTCAAGATATTAAGAAAAAAATGAAAGAGAATGAGTTTAGGTATTTAAAGGAAAGCAAGCAGACAATTGATGAATGTGATGCGAATCTTGAAGAACGTGACAAGGAAATTAAACAACTGAAGCAAGAGATTGAAGAACGTGACGAGGAAATTAAACAACTGAAACAAAAGACTGAAGAGCATGAAAAGGCGTTCA
>NZ_JBHIPJ010000040.1:0-1541 GCF_042195945.1 Bartonella sp. AP30XZML
AACCTCAACGGGCGTATAAACAATCCCAAGCCTATCCGTGGTTTTCTTAAATGCCTTGGCAAAAAAACTTTCATAAAGCTTGATAATAAGGTTCTGTTTTGCATGAGTTTCCGTAATGCCTGCTGTACAGAACGTGACACTTTTGTAGAATTTATCAAGATCTTTCGTTTTCTCTTCGATATTGGTTTTATCCAGTTCCGTTAAGATCTTATCCATTGCTTGTGAAATGGCATTGTTCTGTACAAATTCATTGCCTTCAAACAAGGCTTCAAACACGGGACGCGTGACAAGATGTTGTGCTAACATCTCAATCGCTTCCTCTTGTTTGATTTCACTGTTGACGTTGTTCTTTAATTCCTTATGGAATGCATCAAAGGCGTGAAAGGCTTCACTCTTTTCATCGGAAATCATATCTTTAAGATGATTGATATGATTTTGAGCAATCTCAGCAACATTGTTCGCCCAAATGCCCCAATAATCCGTGATTTTAAAACTATCCAGAAAAATGGCTTTGACAAAATCAAAAAATTCAGAACGGCGGAATAAGTCTCCTTGTCCTCCAGATACCGATTGAGATTTGCTTTCTGCTGTTCCAATGGTATGTCCAGAACTTTCTGCTTTTGATGGTATCGAGATCTCATCAACCGTTGTGGTAAGCTCTTTTAATTCATTGGCACGCTTAATCTCTATAATCTCAATCGTATGGCTGCTATCTTGTCCTAAAGACATCTGATTAATTGTCCGAGCAAGCCTTTCGTCATGAGAATGTAAAGCATGCAAAACTTGCCAAACAACACGATACCTCTTATTGTTTTTTAAAGCCTTTTTGGCTTCTAAGTGTGAAGGAATGATAATGGGTAAAATGATATAGCCTGTTTTCTTATTTGGAGCACGACGCATCACACGCCCTACCGCCTGTATCACATCGACTTGGCTATTGCGCGGGTGTAAAAACATGATGGCATCAAGAGCAGGGACATCAATCCCTTCAGACAGACACCGAACATTGCTTAAAATCCGACAAACATTTTGCCCCGCATCTTCTTTAAGCCAATCCAATTCTTCATTGCGTTTTTTGACGCTTTGCGTTCCGTCAATATGTCTTACTTCACAGTTTAGAAAGGGAACCGTTTGAAGAAAATCATCAATATGAGATTTGATAATTTTATTGAAAAGCTTTGTTATATATTGAGAGGTGTTGATATCTTTGCAAAAAGCTAAAGCACATTGCATGGGCTCTGTATCATCATCATCAACAGCCGCTTGCTTATCTATTTTGGTAAGGGCTCTATAACAGCCAATAATTTTTGCCGCATCATCTAAATCAATTTCACGGTTTTCATTGGCAATAATCTCCTGTATGGCTGGTGTGATATAGGTTTCATTAATACCCAAGACCACAATCTTGTAAGGAGTTAAAAGTTCATTATCGACAGCTTCCGCGAAGGTATAATGATGAAGTTGTTTGCCATAAAGCGTTTCATCGTCCATAGATGCCAAAACAGCATTGATCTCATCCGCCCGCCTTTTAGCAGTATCAC
>NZ_JBHIPJ010000041.1:0-4069 GCF_042195945.1 Bartonella sp. AP30XZML
AAGATACGGACACTAAAAGAAGATGTGCAATCACGTGATACGGAAATTAAAGAACTTAAACAAAAGATAGAAGAACGTGACAACGAGGAAATTGAAGAACGTGACAAGGAAATTAAAGAACTGAAGCAAGAGATTGAAGAACTAAAACAAAAGATAGATGCGTACCGAGAAGATTTTAAACGGAAAAGTGAAAAGATACGGACACTAAAAGAAGATGTGCAATCACGTGATACGGAAATTAAAGAACTTAAACAAAAGATAGAAGAACGTGACGACGAGGAAATTGAAGAACGTGACAAGGAAATTAAAGAACTGAAGCAAGAGCTTAAGCCGCGTGATGAAGCAGTAAAAGCGCCGCCTCATAAGAATAAGAAGAGTAAGAAGAAGGGTAAGTAAGGAGATAGAGATGAATGCAGGATCGTATACTGGTTTAATAGTATCTATAGCTGTAAATATTCAATTAGCTATTCAACTTTATCTATTTTATAAAGAATTACAAATAGTTAAAAAGGAAATAATTAAGAAAAATGAAAAAATATGGAGGCAAGAACAGATAATTCAAAAATTATCTCCTTCTAACATTTTCTCTTCTTCAAAAGATAGCAAAAATTCTGGTCAAAACTTAGTTTGAAGCATTTTTTCTGGGTGGAAAAATATCCCTATAAAATACGTTTTGTATGGAGATGCGAGGTGAGTAACACGATTCTTTGTTTTGATCTAGGTACGAAGATGGGGTGGGCGATACGTGGTGCAAGTGGTGACATGTTCAGTGGTACCGTGAATTTTCAATCGCGCCGTTTTGAAGGCGGTGGAATGCGTTACTTGCGTTTTAAGCAATGGCTATCAGAAATAAAGCATACAGCAGGTGATATTGACGCGGTGTATTTTGAAGAGGTGAGGCGTCATAAAGGTACAGATGCGGCGCATGTTTACGGCGGTTTGTTAGCAACGTTAACGGCGTGGTGTGAACAGCATCAGATACCCTATGAGGGGATACCAGTAAGTACGATTAAGAAAGCGATGACGGGGAAGGGGAATGCGTCGAAAGAAGAGATGATAGAGGCAATGTGTCTTAAAGGATACAAGCCATGTGATGATAATGAAGCAGATGCTTTAGCAATTTTATATTTGGTTAAAGAGAAGGAGATCTTAGAGTGATGTCCAACAATAAAGTGGCGTTTGTAAAATTTAATACAGATCAGTTTTTAAAAGAGCTTACAAGTTTAAAAGCGACAGAGAAGGCTGTTTATACAACACTTGTGTTGCTAATGAATAATAGAAAAGCGCCTCTTATCAATTATGCGTCTTGTTTATCGGGTTGGTGTGGGTGTTCAGTGCAAACGTTTAAAAAGGNTTTCAAAAGCAGCTTTAGCAAGGTGGAGTAAGAAAAGAGAGGAGGCAATACATGTCCAGTAAATTACCATGGACGAGGCTTTTTGCATACAAATGGCTTCTTACTCTTGTTTTTTTGTCGCCGACCGAGAAATGTATCTATGTCATGTTGCGACTTCTAATGCTCCATACTGGTGAACCTATTTTAAAGGACTTAACGGTATTAGCTTTTTGGGTTGGTTATCCAGTAGAAGAGTTTGAAGCAGCTTTGAATTCCTTGATTGAAGATGGATTCATCATACGTTTAGACAATGGTGGGTTGTGGAATTCAGAAGTTGAAAAAGAACTCAAAAACGTCACTGAAGAGCTAGATAATTTCACTTGCAATAATAATGGAGAAAGGGAGGTGAAGTATGTCAACTAAGTTGCCATGGACGAGGCTTTTTGCAGACCAGTGGGCAATAGTTGTTGATTATTTGCCTGCTGTAGAGGGCAATATCTATATGCGATTACGGTTACGTATGTTGCGTACTGGTGAACCTCTTTTTTATAATATTAAAGTTTTATCTCATTACACTGGTTATTCAGTGAAGAAGTTTGAAGCGGCACTGAATGTTTTGCTTGAAGAAGGATATTTCATTCGTTTAGCAGATGGTCGCTTATGGAATTTAGATGTTGAGGAAGAGCTCAATAACTCTAATGAGAATTTAGAAAAGGTATCAAAAACATCACGATCAAAGAGATTATCGGAGAGAGCAAAGAAAGCAGCGCAGGCAAGATGGGATAAACATACAACTTATGCTTGTGATGATGCTCAAGTTGCTGAAAATACTGATAAAAACGATGCTAAAGCGATGCTTAATGATGCCTATATATATAACAATAACAATAACAATAACAATAACAAAAAAAATATTATTTTATCAAAAAGAGAAATTGATTTTGAAAATTTAGAAACAAACGATTTGGTTGACGAGCCAATCGAGTGTGATGATGTTCAATCAGAACAAATCAAAACGATAGAAACCAAACAACCAATCATTCGCGAGCAAAATACCAACACTTCAAACAAAGCTAACAACCGATGGCAAATTGACGAAGCGATGATTGAGAAATTGCCTTCACGAAAAGTTAAAAAGGTTGGTAAACAACTTTCAGAAATCGTTGATAAGATAATGCCTGCTTATTTTCCAGAGAAAGCAAACTTTTTTGAAGAAACCAAGAAAACAAGGGAAAAACAAGAAGTTAAAAGAATACTAGAAGATTTCAAACCCGATTTTCAATACGCAATTGAACAAGGATTAACGCATGATGAAGCCTTATCAGAATTTGAAAAATTTGTACGCTTTTCAAAAACCAATCCATGTCGAAATGCAAATGAACGCGATTGGCAAAGCGCTTGGGATAATTGGATTACGCATCCAAAATATGGATTGGTAACTAAGAAACACAAAAAATCAGAAGTGAAAAAACTATATGAAAGCGCATGTTATAAACCACCGTCAAACATCTTTTCAAACAGACTGTCAGAAAGATTTAGCATACCCCTAACAGCGATTTACGCTTAAAGACACGTATGGATCAGAATGCATCAGGAGTAGAGAGGCTATTAGTTTATTTGCTACATAATGAAATCGTATTTAAAAGCATTGAAGGATAAACAGCAAAGTAGTGAAGTTTGCTGATGATTTTGAGAATAGACATGCGTTTAAATTGACAGAAAGGCACCGTACAGAGCGATTTAAAGATTTTGCGATAAAAACACATTGAAATTAAAAACGCTTCTGTGCGGTCCATTTTGAGGCAAATAAACCCATTGGTAAAGTTATGGATTTAGATAGGGGATATTAAACCAAATGTTTTTAAAAAAACGTAAACAGAAGGGGGGAAAAAGTTCGTTGCAACAGCGGTTGGATATGCACCATGGGGATTAGGGGTAGCAGAGTATTTTTACAATCTTTACGAATATGATGATGGTACAAGAGAATATGAAGAATTTGACGGTGGTCAGTATCATGAGATGCCTGAGAATGTTGATTACAGTACCAAGGCTCAAGTGAAAGCGTGGATTTATGGGGGCGGTATTCCGAAAAGCGTATTGAGTTGTGAAGCGTTGATAGACGAGGTGAATAGGGAAATCAAAAAACGTACAGAGAAAGATCAGTTGATTTGTGAAATTACAAATGAAGGTGAGAGATGTTATTCACAAGCTTATGATATAGACCGTGAACTAGAAAAAGCACTTGATATTCAATTAGGTAATTATCAAAATGAAAAAAAGTGAAAAAAATAAAAAATACGTATTGACTTTAAGGAAAAGGTCGTTTATTAAGGTCAGCAAGTGCCTAAGAAACACTTAGCGAATAGCGGATAAACCACGAAAAGGTTTCTCCCATTTCTTAAATACTGACTTTCTTTTATGCTGTTATTGGCATATAACGATTATGTCGGGTGTGGTTACACCATACAATACTCTTTATGAGAAAAGTGTAACGACGGACTATTCGCCGTGTTTCTTAGCACCCGGCGCCCTTATAGGGTGTCAATAAGAAACTAATTTAAACGAATAGGTATCAGCATGAAAGCTACAGTAAAAAATCAAGAAACATCTCCAAAATATCAACTCACAAATCAAACAATTCTTCGTGAGGGTAAGAAACTTTATCGCATTAAGGCGTTAAGAGATTTTGGTGATGTTAAAGCTGGTCAACTTGGTGGCTATATTGAATCTGAAGAA
>NZ_JBHIPJ010000042.1:0-4202 GCF_042195945.1 Bartonella sp. AP30XZML
AGGCAATCGACAACCGCGATTAGCTTGCGCTCGTTTTGCTTTTTTGGGAACGTTCTCTTGCTCGTGAATGGGAGGTTGGTTGTCTACACCCGTTGTGATTTGCTCTGATGTGGTTTCAACAGCAGAAACCTCTGTTGGCTCGTCAACCTGTTCGTTTGTTTCTAAACTTTCAGAACCAATTTCTTTTTTTGCTAAAACGATAGTTTTAGTTTTTTTATTATATATGTTATTGTCTATGTTAATGTGTTGTCGTGATGAACTCATCATGATGTCATCATGACCTCGTGATGACGTCGTCATGACTTCATCATGTTCTCTTGATGAGTTATCTTTCTGCTTATTTCTCTTGGTATTTGCAGCTTTTATAGCTCTTTCTGAAAGCCTATTTAAATTCTCATTACAATTTTTTAATTCTTCTTCGACTTGTGCACTCCATAAATTTCCATTTTCTAATTGAAGAATTAATTTTTTTCGAATAAGTTTTTCTAATGATTTTTTAAAGGTTCGTACTGAACAACCAACGACGCGCGCTAATACAGAAGTGTCATCATAAATCGGTTCACAGGCTCGATACATAAGAGCAGTGAGTGTACTATAAGTAGCTTTCTCTGCTGCGTCGGTGCCAGCAAAGTCCATAATCCACTCTTGATAAAAATTACGTACCCAAGGTAATTTACTGGACATTCTCTTTGTCCTCCCTGTGCTTATGCCATGCGATTTCTTTTAATTCTTTTTCAACGCGGGTATTCCACAACCCTTTATCTGTTTGGAGAAGTTTGTTATTCTTCGTTAAATATTCGACAATAGTCGCAAACTTTTTTTGTGAACAATTGCAAACACGTGCAAGCGTTTCAAAATCTTCTTTAATTGGTGCTTTTTTATCGTACATGCGAACAAGAAGCGTGATATAAATGCCTCTTTGTTCCAATGTCATTTTATCTGTATCATTTATCCAGTCATACAAATGGAATCTTATCCATGGCATACCATTAGACATGCGCGCCCCCTTCTTTCATTAAATATAAATTAGTGATCATAATCCCCCCCTTAAGGCTGTTGCCTATTTATATGTGCGCGTATGGTGGCGCGTAATCTATTAATTTGATCTCTTTATTTTTGCCTGTTTAAGAATGTGAATGGTGCTGTTGATGTTTGTTATTTTCTGTATGAGCAGCAATGAAAGCAGAACTAGAGCTAGAACTATCCTTCAACTTTTGCAGCTTTAGATAATTTATTACGGAGATAGATCCTCTTTTTTCCCACTTGCAAACAGCTGCTTGAGTTACACCAAGCATTTTCGCCATTTCTGATTGTGTCCAATTAAATTTGCCCCGTATTGACTTAGTCAAATTCTTAAAATCTTCTCGTTGATCCATTTACAAGCTCCAATTACAGCTTTGCCTTACTTTATTCATATAATTATAGTTATATAAAGTCAAGGAAATTTATCTTTATCAACGATAAAAAAATAAGGTAAGCAGAAGTATGAGTAATAAATCTAATATCATAAGCACACTAAAAAAGATTTTGACTGAGTTTAACTTAACGCAAGAAGATGTGGCCAAGCGGCTAAATGTAACGCAAGCTTCAGTGTCTAAGTGGTTAAAAGATTCTGATCCGCGCGGTTCTAATCGGGATGCTATTTTAGAATTATATAAAGAACTAACAGGAGATAATCACTTAACAACTTTTGTTCCTCTTATGGGCTATATCGGAGCAGGAACGCAGATAGATCCAAGCTTTGAACAAATTCCAGAAGATGGTCTTGAACAAGTAGAAATTCCTTTTGCTTTACCTGATGATATGATTGCTTTTGAAGTTAAAGGAGACTCCATGCTTCCAGCTTATAAAGATGGAGATATGGTTATTGTAAGACGGCGCCAAATCAAAACGATAGAATCCTTCTTTGGCAAAGAAGCCGTTATTCTCACACATGATAATAAAAGATATATAAAGAAGATTAGCAGAGGAATGAATGGTGAGATAGATTTGCTTTCTTGGAATGCACTCCCCATTAAAAATGTTAAAATTGTATGGATTGGGGAAATCTTTGCTATCTTGCCAACGGATTCTTACAGTAAAATGATTCGATCTTATCGCTAATTATCGCTATATTAAAAAGCACTTTTCTCTTCTTATTTTACAATATGTTATAATAATTTTTACAAAAAAATATAATTTTTTGCTTGCTAATTTATAATTATAGTTATATAAATATATTATAAATTAACACAAACAATCGCCAAGGGGTGTTAGGGAGGAGAAATTATGGATAAGCCAATTCTTATTAATTCCAATGAAATTTTATTAGTTGTCTATGATGATGATCAAAACATTGCAGAGTCTGGACCACTTGATGCAAGCCAAGTTCTAAAAATTATTGACGAGGCAGATGATGCAATCCAAATCTTTCGCATCAATCCTTCTGAGAATAATTGTGAAGATATCTCTGAAGAAATTGCAGAAGCATATGTAAAAGAAAATATCGAACATCTCCATGAGGAGAGTAAAGTTCATGACTTTGTAAGCGAGAGTGTTGCTTACCATGACCTTTTATCTGATTTAGCAAAAGAAAAATATAATGATGAGTTTTACGGTACCTATGAACAGCAGCACCGTTTGCGTCCTTGTGATGTGCTTTAAAATTCTTAAGGGCGTTTGAAAAAGCGCCCCCTTTTTCCCATCAATCCCACCCAATATGAGGTCCGTAATGGAAAAGCTAATTGCTATCCAGCAAAATACAAACAAACACGAAACAATTCCAACCATGTCTAGCATTGAAATTGCAGAGTTATGCGGTAAAAGACATGGCCATGTAATGCAAGATATTCGTAAACTATTTAGCGAACTTAAAATCGACCTGAGTAATTTTGCTGGATTATACAAAGATTCAACAGGTCGTACTCTTCCTTGTTATCATCTTCCTAAACGTGAATCTCTTATTGTCATTTTAGGTTATAACACTGTGTTACGCGCAAAAATCATAGATTATTGGAAAAAATTAGAAGAGCAAGCAGCTAATCCCCAAATCGATTTTTCGAGACCTGAAACAATGACAACTATCATAATGCATCTTAAAAATAAAATTAAACAGACAGCATAGGAGTTCATATGAACACTCTTATAGAAATTAAAGAACAGGTCATTGATCAGGAAACTGTTCAGACAGTAAATGCACGTGAATTACATGCGTTTTTAGAAGTAAAACGGGATTTTTCTAATTGGATTAAAGACCGTATCAACAAATATGATTTTAAAGAAGAAAGAGATTATATTTTAACGCTCGCCAAAATTGGCGAACGTCAAAATGTGGTATTAAAAGAATACTACCTCACCTTAAGTGTAGCTAAAGAACTTTCTATGGTTGAGAATAATAAGAAAGGTAGAGAAGCTCGTTTATACTTTATTGAATGTGAAAAGCGTGTAAAGCAGGTAGCAGTACCACAAATCGATTACTCAAGTCCAAAAGCGATGATTGGTTTTTTGACTTACCTACAAGGGCAAATAGATCAAAAAGACACACTTATTGAAGATTTAACACCAAAAGCCATGGCTCTTGAAAGCTTACAACGTCACAACGGACTCTTCGGTCTTACAGAAGCCGCTAAAATACTCGAGATGCAACCAAAACAATTCATTCAATTCTTACAGCAAAAAGGTTGGGTTTACAGACGTGCAGCAGGTGGAAATTTGCTTCCTTATCAAGACAAAATCCAAAAGAAACTTATGGATTGTCCAACTATCACACTTCAAACCGCAAATGGAATAGAAAAAGTCATTCCTTGCGCAAAAATCACAGCAAAAGGAATTGGTGTGCTGTCTCAAGAGCTTAAAAGACAACGCATGCATTAATTAAGGAATGCAATAATGAAAAAGAAATACGAACGACTAATCTTATAGTATCTCTATAAGCCGTTTCTAACACCGAAAAACCAACTTTTAAACACATGCGTGTTTCACGCCACGGGTGAATTGCGCGCGAGATGGAGGAAATCAAGATGAGTGAACAAAACACTAACCTAACAGAAATTGAAGAAACACATCATTTAGCTGTCGAACAAACTGCTATGGAACGCATTTTAAACAGAGCCTTAGAAAATGACGTCGATATGGACCGTCTTGAGCGTCTCATTGCCTTACGAGAAAAAGAAATAGAACGACAAAACTACGAAAGATTTGCCAGTGATCTTTCGAATATGCAA
>NZ_JBHIPJ010000043.1:0-5648 GCF_042195945.1 Bartonella sp. AP30XZML
TTTTTAGAACTTGGCTTTCATCCAGTGGTCCCGACCGACCAATGTTTTGATCATCATCATAGACAACTAATAAAATTTCATTGGAATTAATAAGAATTGGCTTATCCATAATTTTTCCTCCCTAACGCCTCTTGGCGATTGTTCGTGTTAATGTAATTTAATCTACACCAGATCGGCTTTTGCTTCTTCGTGATATGTTGTTATAGAGGAGTATACCGTAAAGGATTATTATGGTCAAGTCATTTTATGCTAAAATGGTTTTTTTATAAATGAACTTTAATATTTATTACGAATCGGTTTGAGTATTGTAGCGTTCAGTGTAGAGGCATGATACTTCCTAGTATCCCGTAAAAAATAAATCAGTTAGCTGTATTTGAAATTTATATGCAGGAAAAATTGGGGCAGTGTGCAGACAGAGCCAATCGATGGGTAGATAACGCCGTAGTTTTTTTATAAAAACTGCGGACGAACAAAAAAACCCCGCTTCAGCGGGGCATACATAGGTTGTTAGAATATCTTATAAATATTTTTTTGCTGTTTCTCTTATTCTGTCTGCAAAATCATAAATATTATCTAGCGTTTCAATACCGACTTTTTCATCAATATCAGTATCGAAAAGGGCTAGTTGCTTATGTTTTCTGTTAAAGTGCAGTCGAACCAACGGCTTTCTGTTATTATTGTCAATTAAAATGGCGCAGTACGACTTTGCATCTCTGATAACAATACGGTCGGCAGAAATAACTTCACGCGCAATTGCCTTGACAATCATGAAGCCTTCAACTTCCTCTTCGGTCGTTATTATGGCATGTTCATTACCAATAGATGTAGCAATATTATCTTGCTTGTCGGTTTCAGTTGTTGTTTGTAAAGCGCTAGAAAGCCGACTTTTTACCGCATCAGATATTACTTCGCGAAACGCATTTTTAGTAACACCTGTGAGCATTTCTAAGACATTAGCAGTCAGGCGCCCTTCATAAACATCCGCACAAGCAACACGAACAAAACCTTCGGACGGATTTTCTATTTCTTTTTGGATGTTTTGTTTTATTCCAGATACATATTTGAGCTGCTCGGCTGTCACCAATATATTTTCAATATTAAATGCTGAGCGTTCAAACTTTTTAAGCTCTGTAAGTACCACAGTATTGTATTCTATTACATCAAAAGTAAGGAATGGCCTATTATCGAGCTTGTTTGCAGCATCAAGATCTGTGTAAAAATGAAAAAATCGACCATTTGTCAAAATCGCGAATTTAGCATTCGTTACACTAAAGTATCGATATAATTGACTTAAATGCTTTGAACTCAATTCGCAAGATATCGGTTTGCACTCAAAAAGAATACGTATCTCACCGTCTATACGGATAGCATAGTCAACTTTTTCACCTTTTTTACCAACGGCATCAGCAGTAAACTCGGGAATGACTTCAAGTGGATCGAAAATATCATACCCAAGTGCGCGCAGAAATGGTAAAACGACCGCTGTTTTGACCGCTTCTTCAGTTAACATAGTATCTGAATGATTTTTGACTTTATCAGCTATTATTTTTAAGCTCTCGTCTACTGTCCCCATTCCCGCTTCTCCTTTGTTTTCAGGGTTTTCTTAAAATCCAAAGAACTTTCCCAACTACACGAATCTCCTCTCCATCAGTTGCCCCATTTATTTTGATAGGTTCTTGATGATTGGGTTCAGTACTTTCAGGCCATAGTTCAAATCCACTAATAGTTTGACGTATACGTTTAGCTGTACGCTCAATCATTTGACCATTGAATCGGCTGCGTTCAACTATCACGAGATCGTTAGGTTCCACATTAATGCCGGCTTTTATTATGTCTACGCAAATAAGTTGATCACCATCACGAGCAATTTTGTTAAGGCAGTTGCCCTCGATTTTTAAAGCAAATTGAAAGTGAGCTGGGTATTTCGAGGTGCTGGGTACATATTCTATGTCATCAAATCCAAAATCCATATCTTCGACCGACATCCACGAGCTAGCAGCAACTTTTCCTATCACCGGTATCATTCCAATAGCATTAGATATGGGATGTATTTCCTCGTTTTCTGGGAAAAGAAGATTAAACGGCTTTACACCAAGATGTGGTGCTAACTTTTCCGCCCACTCTTTGGTTAATTTTCGCTCACCTTTTTCAAGCCGTTTTATTTGAGGTTGCGTGGTACCAGCTTTTTCAGCCAATTTCACCTGTGTGAGTCCCAAATCTTTCCTCAATTTTTTAATTATATGCATGCTCTAAACCTTACACCAAGACTGCTTATTTAACAAAGTCCATAAAGGTATTTTTTTATTGACTAAAACAGTCTTTTATGGTATTTATTTGAATTATGGAAAAATTGAAATCATATCTCACACGAAATAAACTATCTCAAGCCGAATTTGGGAAGCAAGTTGGCGTAGCACAGAGTACGATTAACAGGTATTTACGCGGCTTGCGGTTTCCTGAGCCTGAAATTGTCTTAAAGATTGAAAAGACAACCAATGGTATTGTTCGTCCCGTTGACTGGTATGTCGATTTATACCCACGCCCCTCTCTTGAAGAGGTGGGCGTGCCACTTACTACAGCTGATAACAAACACCCACAGCAGCCTTCACACTCTTAAGAAGAAAGAAAGTAAAGATGGATTATGGTTTAGCGGCAATTATTATACTTTTTACGACCAATGTAATTACGGTTTTTTGTTTGTGGGCCTATCGTAAAGTTTTTTATTTATATCGTAAAAAAGAGCAAAGCTATGTAAATGTTTTGCAAAAATCATATTATACTTTTTATATTTTGAAAGATTTAATACAGGAAATAGGTTTTCCAGAAGGCTGTACAATCGTTTTTAATAATTCTGATTGGAATTTTTCTTTTGATGAAAACAACCATTTAATAGCCAAAAATTCTTTAGGACCAGAATTGTCCATAAAGATGCATGGCGACACAAAATATTTCAAAGAAAACTCTCAAAAAATTTTTGAAAAACACAATCGGTCCAAACATTAAATGTAACGAGATGAGGCATGCAGTGTATTTTTGAATTGAGTAAGTTCATTTTTTTAATTTATGACTAAATGCTCTGTCATAGCAAACATATAAATACGTAGAGCCTTAAGGGGGGGATAATCATGGTTTTTAAAGCACATAAGAATGACATTGGTAAACCGCGTGTTGATCTTATTCCACCGTTGACACTGATTGAAATCGGTAGAGTTTTAGAGCTTGGAGAAAACAAATACGGTGCAAGCAATTGGCGTCATGGCATGAATTGGAGCCGTTTGTATGGAGCTTCTTTACGTCATTTATTAGCATGGTTTGGTGGAGAGAATAAGGATGGCGAGAGTAATTTATCACACTTGGCACATGCGGCTTGTTGCATTCTTTTTTTAATGGAATGCGAGGCAAAACGGATTGGCCGAGATGACCGCCCTAAAAGCAAAGAATAGAGATCAGAATGAGTTCGAATGAGATTTTAATAGCGGGCGCTTGGTAGTTTTGGGAGCTTTGCTTGTATGCGGAGCGATGTTGCGTGTTGTATTTTATTATCGCAACAAAGTCAAAGTTCTTAAAGAGCAGGTCTTGACTTTAAAAAGCAGCATAAAAACTCTTGATGAAGAATACGCGTGGTCAAGAAGTGCATCTTCAAAGGACGTGGCAAAGAGAACTAGTGATCTGAATATTGCAATTAAAGAACGCGATAGAGCGATAAAAGAACTACAACAAAGGACTGAAGAACATGAAAAGGCATTCAGAGATGTAAGTGAAGTAGTGATGGCACTAAAAGCAGATGTTCAATCACGTGACGAGGAAATTGAAAGACTAAGACAAGAGCTTAAGCAGCGTGAAGGTGCAGTAAAAACGCCGCCTCATAAGAAGAAAAGAAAGTGAGGGAAAAAAGATGAGTGTGACAGCGATAGCTTTGGGTATTGCATTTGTGATCTTTGATTTACTTATAATCTCCTTTGTTGTCTCGGAAATATTAGACAAAAAGAACGATAAACTCCGTGAGATCATTTCGAAAAAACATAAAATTTTACACGATTTGAAAATGCATATCTTCAAGAATGGGGTGGGAACATGAATCTAGGTGAATTAGTACTCTACTTATTCATATCAATAAATGCAGTGTTTTTTATTGCAATGATGGTTTTTATACTTTTAGTTGCGCCTATTTACATAGTGTATACTTCTGCTCAACCCGTCATAAAAAAGAAGAAAATTCTTAAGGAATTAGATGCTGAGATTGAGAGTTTAAAGCACAAGATTAATGAGAAGTAGGTACTGGTGATTTAGATGTCTCATACAATTCTTTGCCTTGATCTAGGGACCAAGACAGGCTGGGCGATATGCGGTGCGGATGGTCACATCATCAGTGGTGTCATGAATTTCCACCCCCGATATTTTGAAGTCGGTGGAATGCATTATTTACGCTTTAAGAGATGTCTATCAGAAATAAAACAGACAGTAGGCAGCATTGACGCGATGTATTTTGAAGAAGTGAGGCGTCATAATAGTACTGATGCAGCGCATATTTACGGTGACTTGTTATCAACATTAACGGCGTGGTGTGAACATCATCAGATACCGTATGAAGGCATTCCCGTTGGTACCATTAAGAAAGCAATGACAGGCAAAGGGAATGCGTCAAAAGAAGAAATGATTAAGGCAATGCGTGCAAAAGGTCACGCGCCTTGTGATGACAACGAAGCAGATGCTTTGGCAATTTTATATTTAATGAAAGAAGGGGATATACATGTCCGGTAAAATACCATGGACGAGACTGTTTGCCGATAAATGGGCGGTGGTCGTCGATTATTTACCTCCTGTAGAAGGTAATATCTATATGAGATTGCGATTTCGCATGCTTCGTACTGGTGAACCTCTTTTTTGTAATATTAAAGTTTTATCTCATTACACTGGTTATTCAGTAAAGAAATTTGAGACAGCATTGAATGTTTTGCTAGAAGAGGGATACATCATTCGTTTAGAAGATGGTCGTTTGTGGAGTTCACAAGTTGAGGAGGAACTCAATAACTTCAATGAAGATCTAAATAATAATAAAGAACAGGAGGGGAAATATGTCAACTAAGTTAGCTTGGGTTCGTTGTTTTCC
Source organism: Bartonella sp. AP30XZML (assembly GCF_042195945.1). Classification (NCBI taxonomy): domain Bacteria; kingdom Pseudomonadati; phylum Pseudomonadota; class Alphaproteobacteria; order Hyphomicrobiales; family Bartonellaceae; genus Bartonella; species Bartonella sp. AP30XZML. The sequence continues at coordinate 5,111 of NZ_JBHIPJ010000043.1, forward strand.
TTCTGATTGGGTATCTGATGCTAGTGGAATGACGTCGCATCAAATATCGACTTATATGATGTTGATATTGCTTATGTATAAGAAGAGACAGCCAATTCTTGAGAATGCCTCTATATTAGCACGCATTTCTGGTTGTTCAGTAAAAGCTTTTAATAAAGCGCTAGATTTTTTATTGAGTGATGAGAAACTGATACGTTTAGAAGGTGGTCGTTTATGGAGTTTACAGGTTGAAGAGGAACTCAACAACTCTAATGAGAATTTGAATAAGTTTTCAGAGAGAGCGCAAAAGGCAGCGAAGGCAAGATGGGATAAAAATACAAAAGATGCTTGTGATATTAAGCATGATGCTAACAGCATGCTTAAGGATGCTAAGCATGATGCTTGTGATGCTATAACAAACAATACAAACATATATAATAAAAAAACTAAAACTAACGTTTTAGCAAAAAAAGAAATTGGTTCTGAAAGTTTAGCAACAATCGATTTGGTTGACGAGCCAACAGAGGTTGCTGCTGTTGAGACCACATCAGAGCAAATC
>NZ_JBHIPJ010000044.1:0-56439 GCF_042195945.1 Bartonella sp. AP30XZML
TATTAAAGGGCGTAAAACAAAACAGTCCCTTCAGGGTATTTTAGGTGTACGCTATAGTTTCTAATTATATGGTTATTTTTTGATTGATTTCAATGATAATTTTGATAGGAAGCATTTAAGATTATGAAAGAAGATTCAATATTTATTGAGATTCGGTAGCGCATCTTTATGATGGGATAAGCAATTGCAGGTATTTGTATTAAAGTTTTCTTTATAATTTATTCTATGTTTTTGAGAATTTGTGTAGATTTTTGCAGAGTCACTTGGCAAAGGGCTCCTTGCTCGCTATAGAAATGGCTAGAGAATATTATAAATGAAATAAAGGTGGTTAAATGGCTTTAGAGCGTACTTTTTCGATGATTAAACCAGACGCAACCCGTCGTAATTTGACTGGCGCAATTACTAAAATGCTTGAGGATGCGGAGCTACGTGTTATTGCGTCTAAACGTGTCTGGATGAGCAGACGTGAGGCTGAAAAATTTTATGCTGTTCATAAAGAACGTCCTTTTTTTAGTGAATTGGTTGAATTCATGTCTTCTGGTCCAACCGTTGTACAAGTTTTGGAAGGTGAAAATGCAATAGCTAAAAACCGTGAAGTAATGGGGGCTACGAATCCTAGTGATGCAGAAGAAGGCACAATTCGTAAGGTTCATGCTTTATCGATTGGCGAAAATTCTGTCCATGGATCCGATAGTGCTGAAACGGCAAAAACAGAAATCGCCTTTTGGTTTTCTGAGGTAGAAATTGTTGGTTAATAAAGCGTTTATAATAATAAAGCGTATATAAGAAGCAAAAATCCGAAACACTATATTTCGGTTTTTTGCTTATGAGATTATAGATTTTTTTGAAAGCATATGGAGCATTAATCGTTTTTTTTAGCTTTTAATATTGCAGCTGCTTTTACGAAAATATAAAGCCTATTTACTGTTTTCTGAAGAGTTTTTATCTACACGCTACCCTTACTTGTAATGTGCAAAAAAGTGTTTTATTGATTTATCATTAATAGATTTAAAATAAATCAATCTTATGCTATTCTCATCTCTTATTTAAGTACAAAAAGATAAATCATCATTATAAAATTCCATACTATTCATAGGATAACGTGTTTTAAACCTGCACGAAAATAATCCCACCCTGTCCACAATGTAAGGAGGGCAGAAATCCACAGCATAGTAATGCCAAACTCTACTGTGTAAGGGAAAATTTTATTACCGGCTGGTCCAGCTAAAAGAAATACAATAGCGATCATCTGTACAAAAGTTTTCCATTTTGCAAGACGAGAGACAGGAACACTAACTTTTAACTCAGCCAAATATTCACGTAATCCTGATACAAGAATTTCTCTGCAAAGAATGATAATAGCTGCCCATAGTGTCCACCCAGCGATGGTACTGTCTGCGGCAAGCAAGAGCAGACAAGCAGAGACGAGAAGTTTATCGGCGATTGGATCTAACATGCGACCAATATTGGATGTTTGTTCCCAAATACGAGCAAGGTAACCGTCAAGAAAGTCAGTAATGGATGCAACGATAAAAATGGAAACAGCAATCCAGCGAGTGATATCACTTGATTGTAGTCGCCCTTCTAAAAAAAAGCATGCAACAACCATTGGGACTGCAACAATTCGTGCATAAGTTAAAATATTTGGAAAAGAAAAAGTATGATTTTTCATGGAGCCATTTTTAATTCTTGTGAAAGAGAATATATTTCCTAAACGTAACAAGGCGAAGGTTATGAAACAAGCCTATTTTTCATGAAAATGGTTATGAATTTTTTGTGCAATTGTCATAGAGATTCCCGTAACTTTTTTTAAATCTTCAAATGAGGCACTAGCAACAGATTTGGCACTTCCAAAATGATGAAGCAACGCACGCTTTCTTGTCGGACCGATATTTTCGATTTCATCAAGTGGGTTTTTGAATGTTGCTTTTTTTCGTTTTATCCTATGAGTTCCAATCGCAAAACGGTGTGCTTCATCACGCAGACGTTGCAAAAAATAGAGGATAGGATCACGTGGAGGAAGTGTAAAGGGGGAAATACCTTTTATAAAAAATCTTTCACGTCCCGCATGACGGTCAACACCTTTGGCGATTCCAACAACTGTGAAGAGATCATTTAATTGTAACTCAGCAAGTATTTCATGTACGCTGTTGATTTGTCCTTCACCACCATCGATTAAGATAAGGTCAGGCCAAATGGGAAAAAGATCATCATCTTTTATGTCATGACTTCTATTTGGCAGATCATACTCTTTGATAAGGCGTGAAAATCTTCGTTTAATCACTTCTTTCATCATGCCAAAATCATCGCCAGGCGTGATATCTGTTGAGCGAATGTTGAATTTTCGATATTGATTTTTAATAAATCCCATTTGACCAGCAACAATCATAGCCCCTACAGCATTTGTTCCCATGATATGAGAATTGTCATAGACTTCTATCCGGCGTGGAGGAAAAGGTAGTTGGAATGTTTTAGCAAGACCTTGAAGCAATTTTGTATGGGTGGCTGTTTCAGAAAGCTTATGTTCAAGTGCTTCATGAGCATTGAGATAGGCACGATTAACAAGAGTTTTCCGTTCACCTTGTTTGGGTAAAGAGAGGGATACTTTGTGGTTTGCTTTGAGACTAAATGCTTCTGTAAGAAGTGCTTTTTCTTCAATTTCTTCAGATAAAAGGATACTTTTGGGAAGTGGTTTATTATCGTAAAATTGGGCAAGAAAACTCGCTAAAATTTCAGTGCGGGAAAAAGAGGGATCTGCTTTAGGAAAATAGGCACGGTTTCCCCAATTTTGCCCCATGCGAAAAAAGAACACTTGAATACAAGTCATTCCTTCTTTTTGCGCAATTGCAAATACATCCGCTTCTTTTATCGTTTGAGGATTAATACCTTGATGGCTTTGTATGTGAGAAAGGGCTGATAAGCGGTCACGATAGGAAGCTGCTTGTTCAAAATCAAGATTTTCTGCGGCTTTATGCATAGCTTGAACCATATCGCTTTTAATAGATTGATCTTTTCCCGAAAGGAACGCTTTTGCTCCTTTCACCAGTTCTTTATAATCACTGTCACTAATTTCATGAGTACAAGGTGCAGAACATCGCTTAATTTGATAAAGCAAACAGGGGCGTGTACGGTTTTCAAAAACTGAATCAGTACAGGTTCGTAATAAAAAGGCGCGTTGTAAAACATGAACTGTTTGTGTCACTGCACCAGCAGAAGCAAAAGGACCAAAATAGTGAGCTTTTCGTGTTCGAGCACCACGATGTTTGTAAAGTGCAGGCACTCGATGATCATCTGTAATCATAATATAAGGGAAACTTTTATCATCACGCAGGAGTACATTAAAATGTGGATGCAATCTTTTGATGAGATTGGCTTCTAAAAGGAGTGCTTCTGTTTCTGTATGGGTGACGATAAATTCCATATGATATGTTGCACGAATCATGCGGGTAATACGATTATTGTGTCCTTGTTCACGTGTATAGTTTGAAACACGTTTTTTGAGATTACGGGCTTTGCCAACATAAAGAATATCACCATTTTCACCAATCATCCGGTAAACCCCAGGCTTATGCGGAAGGTGTCTAACAAACTCTTGTATGAACTTGATACCCTGGAATTGATTTTTCTCATTGCTTTGATTGGCATTATGCCATGTAATATTAGAGAGAAAAGAAAGATTTTCCCGTTCATTTTGCGGATAATTTGTATTATTTTTCAGGACCATTCCGTTTATTACGAATATGTTGTTTGTTTAATATATGAAATATTCTTTTTTATTAAATAATGATTATTCATGTCTTTATAATTTTTTTCTATAAATAATATCTTATAACATAAGAGTATGATTTTAGAGAGCCGATCTTTCATAAAAAAATATGAGAGTTGTTATTTTAAAACAGCTTTATGAATTTGCCTAATTTATCCATTAAAATGATTGAAATAAGAAATCCATAATGATTAAGAGGATAGGCTTTCTAAAAAAATAATTCACGCTGATCGTTATTAGCTTACTACTATAATATGTTGGTATTATTCAAAGAACTTTATCATTCAAAGTCTTTATATCTTACAACATGATATTTGATTTAGGAAAAATATCAGAGAAAGATCTAAAATAATAGATGTTCTTTTTGAAGCCACTTATGAGTTATTTTGGCATTTTCATCTTGTCCAAGACGGTTGATAAGAAAGGGGCTGAGTTTTTTCATTTCTTCTTCCAAAAGGTAGGGAGGGTTAATAATAATCATACCACTTCCATTCATTGTCGGTGGACTTGAACTTTTTCGGATACGCATTTCAAGCTGTAGAATCTTAGGAATTCCGGTTTGATAAAGCGCGTGAAGAAAACTTTCAATTTCTTTATCATATTTAACAGGATACCATAAAGCGTAGATCCCTCCAGAAAAGCGACGATAGGCTTTCGTTAATCCCTCAATAAGGCGGGAAAACTCACCAGCTTTTTCAAAGGGAGGGTCAACAAGGATAAACCCACGTTTTTCTTTTGGTGGTACATGAGCATTTAAGGAAAGCCAACCATCTAAATGCAGAACTTTTGTCTGATAATCTCCTGCAAAGTTTTTTGCTAAAATATGATAATCTTCATTGTGCAATTCTATTGCGGTGAGGCGATCTTGTTTCCGTAATAATTGACGAATAAGAACAGGAGATCCAGGATAAAATACAATTTCTTTTTCCCCTTTATTGAGGGCATCAATGATGTCACACCATGGACAAAGGAGTGTTTTTAAATCTTCTGGGATAGGAGTTGAAAAAAGTCGTTGGACACCTTCGCGCCACTCTCCTGTTTTATGTGCTTCTAAAGAAGAAAGGTCATAAATACCGATTCCAGCATGCGTATCTATAACGCGAAAAGCTTTTTCTTTGCGTTTGAGATATTCTACAATGCGAGTGACAATAATGTGTTTAAAAACATCAGCAAAATTGCCAGCATGATAAATATGCCGATAATTCATGGAGTAAACTCTATCATTATGTATAACTGTACCGGATTATTAGCATAGAATAATAGAATTGATATCCATAAAAATACTCTTGTAGAAATCAAACAATGCCCTCACCCCCCAATTATACACTACAGAAAAAATATTAATGTTATGGGAGCATTTATTCACAGAGCTATTTTTATATAATGAGATTAATCGTTAAAATTTTAATTTTTTTATATGAAAGATAGACAAGAAGAGATCAAACATTTCAATAGAGATATTTATGTTGTAAGAGAATTTTTTATGATCGCGGACTCTTTTAGGAAAACTATAAAAAACACTCAATTAACGAGAATATTAGTGAAGTTTGTTGAAAAATTGAAGGGTATCTTTCAAATTCATTCATAAATTTGCTTGTTTAAAGATTAAAGAATTTCAAATGCTTGATAAAAACATTGTTACATTGATCAGTTTTTTAGCGAGCGTAAAATTATGGAGAGAGCAATAAAGTGCTGGTGTTATAGTGATAGATTTTTGTAAAAGTATGAATGAATCTCATTGCTTTAAGCGGAGCCAAAGCTTTACATTATACACGCTAAATGGCTAGGTTATTGTGTATGACGCTAAAATAAAACTTTTGAAAATTGATATGCACTCTGCAAGCTATTTCAATAAAATGAGAATTTTAAACTAAAGTAAATAGGTTTATTTATCTCTAACACTGTATTATCGAGCGGCTTTATAAGGAAATCTTATAAAAAAGGCGAGGATAAGAAATTCTTTTTACATGAATTATGCTTCGATGCCATGCTTTTGATTGAATATAATTTTCTATTAATGCCCATTCTGGTTTCAATACTGAGATAGGTTAAACACATGATATTATGAGAACGCATGCCCAGAATCCGGAGACTTGTAATAGTTAGAGCATGCCGTGGCTTAGAGAGCTGGTTATATGGAGGTATTTTACTGAATAAAGGCACAAGCTGGTACCTTTTTTATTTTTTAGCAGTATTGCCATACCTCTTGGCACTTGAGTTGGTTCATAAAGTACATTTTTACTCTTTCCGCTAATAGTTTTTATTTACACGACAGATAGTTAATTGAATACGATGATGGCTCATATTTCGTATTGTATATGGAATAATGGATGATAAAATTCCTACCCCAACGCAAAGAATAAATGTTGTGCGTAAGATGATCGTTTTTGAAGAGACCGATGATGTGTTAAGAAAGTTTTTTAGAGATTTTTCTTTCTGATTTTTTTAATTGAATACGTAAAATGTTTTACAGCATGTTATGATTTTTATCAGTAAAGGATAATTTGGCGGAAATGTTTGTAATGATACGTACAACATTGTTTAAAAGGAAAGACATTGGCTATAGTATTTACAGGAAGATGAGTAACCTAAGAGATCAGATGAAGTTATTTTAGAAAAGTTTTTAAGTGTTTTGAACTTTGTATGAAGTGGTTTATCATTTTTGAATGGTTTGTGTTATAATACGCTAAAAAAGGATGAGAGGATAAAAAGTTCTTTTTGCAATAAAAGCGTGTAATTGCTTTTAAGTTAAGAAGAAAATATATAAGTAAGATATTATATTTGATACATTCTTCAGAGGAAGCATGAATAAATGAAATCAAATTTAAAAGCATAAAGTTAGAGAGAATAATGGGTAATATTTTTTCACCAACGCATTTAATTATAATTTTATTGATTATCTTTGTGCTTTTCGGTCGCGGTAAAATTTCTGAATTAATGGGCGATGTTGCTAAAGGAATTAAAGCCTTCAAAAAAAATATGAAGGAAGAAGATGATAGCATTGAGGATAAAGTTGAAATGGCTCCTAGTTCCCAAATGATTGATGTAGAATCTCAACAATCTCAGCCGTTATCGGTAAAACATGCAACAGCGCGCAGAAAGGTTTCTTCTGCTTCTAAAAAAAGCAAAACATCTGTTGCTAAAAAACAGTAACAAAAACGCAATCATCATTGTGCAATATTTTTTGATGAGAAAGTCGAATTAAGAGATGTTTGGGATTGACGGACCAGAGTTTATCGTAATCTTACTTGTTTTCATCATTGTCGTTGGACCAAAAGATTTACCTAAAATATTAAAGACAGTAGCAAAGATAAGAGCGTATGTGTATTCAACAGCAAATGAACTTCGTCATCAGTTTGATGATATAATAAAACAAATCGAGCGCGATGATTTGCAAAAAGTATGTTTGGATATTAGCGATTCAAGCAAGAAATTGGCAGAAACTTTTGATCCCACTCAAAATATATTAGAGGATATCCACGATAATTGGGATGTTAAGGAAACACATCATAAATCAAAAAAAGATAAAGAAATTTTGGAATGTGATCAAAAGGTAATCAAGAAAGATATGACAGTTTCTATAGCTTCTCATCATTCTGAAAACATTTTTGTTTCTCCTAAAGATAAAGAAAAAGAAGATGTGTCATGAATGTAAAAAAAGATGAAGTTGATGCTAATATGGCTCCACTTTTAGAACATTTAATTGAACTTCGTCAGCGAATTATTTCTGCTTTGGTTGCATTTATGATCGCTTTTATGATGTGTTTTCTTGTTAAAGATTATATCTTAAATTTTTTACTATGGCCATATCAGTGGGCAATGAAAATAGCAGGGGGTAACCCTGAGGGTATTCGTTTGCAATCAACGCAAGTATGGGAAACTTTTTTAACGAAGATGAAGCTTTCTGCTTTTGGGGGAATTATTTTATCTTTTCCCTATACGGCTTTTCAGTTTTATAGTTTTATTGCACCAGGGCTTTATAAAAATGAGCGGATGGCTTTTTTACCATTTGTCATTGGGGGGCCTATTTTATTTTGTATTGGGGGAGCGTTTGTTTATGGTCTATTAGCGCCAATAATACTATGGTTTAGCCTTTCTCAACAATTTCTTCCAGATGTTCATTTAAAAATAGAGTTTATAGTGCGTATTTCTGATTATTTGGGCTTTATGACATCATTTATCCTAATTTTTGGTTTGATTTTTCAATTACCTCTTGTCATCAGTCTTTTAACAAAAATTGGATTTTTAACGTCTCATGATTTGGTGTCTAAACGAAAATGGGCTATTTTACTCTCTTTTATCATTGCGGCAATCATAACGCCGTCGGATTTTTTTACGATGTTTGCAGTGGCTTTACCAACGATAGCACTTTACGAGATTTCAATTTTAATTGCTTACAGTATAGAAAAGAGAAGAAAATCCGCTTAAGAAAAGTGTATAATCTTATGCGATAAGGAATGAATAAAAACAATATAAATGAGGAATTTTTATGCTTGATATTAAGTGGATTCGTGACAATCCTGAGAAATTAGATAAAGCACTCGTAAGTAGAGGTCTTGAGCCACAAGCTGAAAGGTTAATACAACTTGATCTTGCACGTCGGTCGCATATTGCTAAGGTGCAATTGGCGCAGGAACGTCGCAATGCTGTTTCAAAGGAAATAGGACAGGCTTTAGCGGTATCGGATCAGCAAATGGCTGAACGTCTTAGAGCTGAAGTTGAAGAGATTAAAGCTTTTCTTTCCTCTGCAACAGTGGAAGAAAAACAGCTGACGGAGAGTCTTGAGAAAATTCTTTCAGCACTTCCAAATATTCCATTAGATGATGTTCCAGAAGGTAAAGATGAAAGTGATAATGTCGTCATTCGACATTTTGGTATACCTCCAACATTTAATTTTACACCAAAGGAACATTTTGATCTTGGTCAAGATCTCAAACAGATGAATTTTGAACGAGCTAGTCGTTTGTCTGGAACACGTTTTACAGTACTTTCAGGGGCGTTAGCACGGCTAGAACGAGCATTAGGCCAATTTATGCTTGATGTGCATGTCAATGAGAATGGTTACACAGAAGTCTCAACACCTCTTCTTGTTCGTGATGAGATTGTTTACGGAGCAGCACAATTACCGAAATTTGCTGAAGACCTTTTTCGTACAACAGATGGTCGATGGCTTATTTCCACAGCAGAAGTGCCATTAACCAATTTGGTCAACGATGAAATTCTTGAAATATCAGATTTACCACTGCGATTTTCTTCTTTATCTCCCTGTTTTCGTTCAGAGGCGGGAGCAGCCGGTCGTGATACGCGCGGTATGTTGCGTCAGCATCAATTTTGGAAAGTTGAAATGGTCTCGATTACCAGTGAAGAGCAGTCTTTAATTGAATTGGAACGTATGACGGAATGTGCAGAAGATATATTAAAACGGCTTGGTTTGCCTTTTCGCACAGTGGTTCTTTCTACGGGTGATATGGGGTTTGCAGCGCGTAAAACCTATGACATTGAGGTTTGGCTTCCTGGTCAAGAATGTTATCGTGAAATTTCTAGCTGTTCAGTTTGTGGAGATTTTCAAGGTCGTCGTATGAATGCGCGCTATCGTAAAGACGGCGATAAAAAATTGCATTTTGTTCATAGCCTTAATGGTTCTGGTACGGCTGTTGGACGTTGTCTTATTGCCGTACTTGAAAATTATCAACAGGCTGATGGATCAATTATTATTCCAGATGTTTTACAACCTTATATGGGAGGCATGCGCTGTATTACTGCTTAATTTTACGAAAGGAGAGACAATATGCGTTTATTGCCAAGAGGTGATGATACACAGACGCAAGTTTTTGCCATTTTAAAAGAAGCAGTTTGTCAGTGTGATAAAAGTGTACCTCCATTGGAGATTGAATGATACTATGGGGCAAAAGGGTATTTTACAATTTCGTGAGGAGTTAGCCGCTCTTGTACTGAAAATGCGTAGCAAAGGCATTGATGACGTGCGATTTTTTTCGGCATTAGAGAAAATTCCCCGTCAACAGTTTGTTGCTGCTCCTTGGTTCAATAGTGCTTATGATAATAAAGTTATTCCCCTTGAGTGTGGTGAATATATGGAACGTTTGGAAGAACAACTCTTAATTCTTTCGGCATTATCGTTGAAAAAAAGGCATCGTGTCTTAGAAATTGGTACAGGATCTGGTTTTTGTACTGCTCTTATGGCATGTCTGAGTGACCGTGTGACAACGATTGATCGTTATAAAACGCTTGTTGATTTAGCACGCCAAAAATTTCAAACTTTAGGAATTGAAAATATTGTTATACGGCAGATTGATGGAAGTCATAGCGTGACAGGCTTAGGATCATTTGATCGCATTCTTATTTGGCCATCACGGTTTGATGAACCAAAGGAATTTTTAGAACTTTTAGCTGAAAATGGAATTCTCATTCAGGCGATAGGACCTGACGAAGGGGTACAAACAGTGACGCGCTATACAAAAATTGGTAGTCGATTTGAGTGTTTAGAACTGTTCCAAGTGCGTTACCAACCTTTTATTAAAGGCATTGCGGAGATACTTTAATTTTTAAAAGCTAAGAAGTTTCTGCAAATTGTCTACGTTAAATTCATTTTAATCTTATATAAAGATATTTATGAATAAAACATCTCATTTTAACTCTTCGGTAATTTAAAAAAGCTTTAATGGATTGAGTTGATTATTGATGAGTGAGCAAAACGATGTATCTAAAAGCTTTGGATAATATTTTCCAGCATAATTTTCAGAGAATAACTTTTTTAGCGGTGGTAACTATTGTTGCTGGTTGTAGTTCTGGTACACAGCGTTTTTCCAATACGTTCTCTCATCGTACGGTATCATCTCAATCAAATATATCAAGCACTATGTATACAGACCCGCGAATGCTATCATACGGTAGTGGTATGATACAAAGCACTGAATTGCCACCTGTGGAATCAGGTGATGATTCGTGGGGAGATGACAATTCTCCCTATAATTTTCCACATCAAGATAGGATAACTTCTTCTGATGGTCGCGTTATGGGCTCCCCTCCACGTAATCTTGGAACACTTTCTCGTTCACAAATGGATAAATCTCCTATTTTTCGGCGGAATTCTTATATTGTCCAGAGTGGAGATACACTGCTCAGTATTGCACGACAAGTAGGGATTAGTGTTGAGGCATTAAAATTAGCAAATGGTATAAACAGCAATTCCATTTATATCGGTCAGGTCCTTGTTGTTCCAAGCAGGCGTACATTAGCAGCTTCAAATGCACACAATAATAACGATTGGGCAGTGTCAACAACAGAATCTGCATCCCAATCTCAAGTGATGTCCTCTATAAAAAACAAGAAGTCCTCTCCTATATATAAAGCTCCTGTAATAACGCCACCCTCTGCAAAGATGAACAAATCAAGCTCTGAGAAAAATTTTTCTAAACAGATGACGCAATTGAAATATGAGACTGGTTTGTCAAGTACTGTTACGAATACAGATAATATGATGACTCCGCAAGCCACAGGAATTTCTAAGATGCGTTGGCCAGTACGAGGGCGTTTATTAAGCCAGTTCGGTCAAAAAAAGGGAACAGTAATGAATCGAGGAATAGATATTGCAGTGCCTGAAGGGTCTTCGGTAAAGGCGGCAGAAAATGGTGTGGTTATTTATGCGGGAGATGGACTAAAAGAGCTTGGTAATGTTGTGATGATTCGACATGAAAATGATATTATCACTATTTATGGATGTAATAGTAAGCTTGTTGTTAACAAAGGACAAAGGATAAGGCGCGGTGATGAGATTGCTAAATCTGGTGTTTCAGGAAATGTTAAAACGCCACGTGTCTATTTTGAGATGCGTAAGAATTCATTACCTGTTGATCCCCTTAAATATTTAGAAAACTAATTTATTGATGACTTTTACATTTGAATAGTCTTACAGTTTATAGAAAATTAATGAAAAATAATTGATTTTCTTAAATCAATAACATTGCAGCAAAAAATCATTGGTTTTAGGAAAGTAGTTCGTTGGGGTCGGTAGATATTACCATTTTTGTATTTATGAAAGTGTAAGACAGTAGTATCATACTATTTGTCAGCTTTGAGTGTTTCAATTGCTCTTGCATTTGAGAGGAGCATGAAAAAAGATATTTCACGCCTTTCTTAAAAAGTTTTTATCTACAGGCTCATTTCATATGTGTGACGTGCAAGAAAATCGTTTTGATTAATTCAGAAGGTTTGAAATGAGAGCGTTTTATTGTATTTAGATCTGTCATTTGATATCAAAAACGATAAATTATCTATATAAATTAAAGTTTGTTCATTAGAAAAATTATCTTGTATAATTTATTGAGTTAGTGAAAAGATTTGTATTGTAGGATATACAATAGGGGAAAGTGAATCTATTTTTTAAGATTTTTCTCATTGTATTTTGGTATTCTGCCTCTTAAGGATTTATTGTATTTTTGTAAAGCTGTGATTAGATTATGTAGTTATTGCTTTTTATGATAAATTCTTTAGGAATTTTTTCTGTATCGGAATTTCATTTTAATAGAGTGGGAAATACCTGAGGTTTAACTATAGGAGATAAAAATGTTTATTACGAACGCTTATGCTCAAGTTGCAGGCGATGTTTCCGGTGGAATTTCATTTGCTAGCGCTGTCCCATTCATTTTAATTTTTGCAATTATGTATTTTTTTATCATTCGTCCACAGCGTGCCCAAATGAAAAAACGCCAAGAAATGCTTAATGCAGTACGTCGTGGTGATACAGTTATAACAGGTGGTGGTATTATCGGCAAGGTTACGAAGGTTCACGACGAGAGTGGTGAATTAGAGGTTGAAATTGGTGAGAGTATGAATATTCGTGTTATTCGCTCAACATTAGCTGATGTGCGCGTTAAAGGTGAGCCGATTGCAGAAAAAAAATCAAAACTTAATGCTAAAGCAAAAAGACCACAAAAGTCTAAATCTAAAACGACAACGAAAGAAGATATGAGTATCTCTAAAGAGAAAAAAGCTATATCAAAGGAAAATGCATCTTAAGGTGTAATGGCAGTTTATTACATTTTTTAAGCATTTTTATAAAAAGCTTGGCAAGATCAAGACAATTTCATTGAAAAAGGGGCTTTTATAGTGGCTACAGAAAATGGAGTTTTTGTTTTCTTTAGATGATTAAAATAGTTGTTTTATTTATGGAATATTACGCAATTTTTTCTGTTTTTAAAACAAGATCATTGTTTCTATAAAAAGAAATTTGCGAGTAAATAAGCTGAGAAAACTTTTTAAAAGATAGATTTATTTAAGCAGGTATAGCTTTTGATTGCGGTTTATTATCGAATTTTCATATACTTGTTGTATGAGAAGATTAGGGTTTTATATAAAATTTCCACTTCAATACTAGGCTATGGTTAAGATATCAATGTTTGTATCAGCCTTCCTTTAATTTTATGGTGAGAAGTAGCAAAGACAATTGGATTATTCAAAAATAAAGGGTGCTTGTTCATGTTCGATGCAATTCAAATTCGTGAAGCACATTTTCCAAGTCGCGCACCTATTGATGCTTATGGAAATGGTGGATTTCGTTTTGCTGATATGTCTCATAGAGGTTCTATTGTTTGTGTACCATCAGGTATTTATGGCATTGACATGGCAGGACCTATTCCCACTCAAGAGGATATATCTCGTATTTTAGAAGAAGCTTCTGAAATCGAAGTTTTATTAATAGGTACTGGAATTGAATTATTACGATTACCTGAAGAGTTACGGGTTCTTTTATGGGAAAAACGTATTTCATCAGATACAATGAGTACGGGAGCGGCGGTGCGTACATTTAATGTTTTATTGGCTGAAGATCGCGCTGTTGCGGCGTTATTATTTGCGGTAGAATAGAGTATTGTTTAATAAAACAAAGGCTCTGGTCTAGCATGAAAGACTTGTGTGATTATTTTCTGCGCTGTAAAATACTGTCGTTTAAGGCGGTGATATAAGGGTATAGAATATACATAACTTAACACATTAAGTGTTTTTAAATACAGCAGCAAGTATTCAGGACAAAGTTTGCTCATAGTTCCTAATGAATCACATGAGTGATCAGCTCTTGGCACTTAAGACAGTTCATAAGAGGCATTTTAATTCTTTCTTATACAGTTTTTACCTACAAGCCAGTTCCGCTTGTGACGTGCAAGGGAATAGTTTTTATTGATGTAACATGGAATTGGTTTGAAATGAAAGCATATCTACGATATTTGGGATTCTAATTTAACATACAAAACACAAAATTATCATTATAAATCAATGCGTTTATAGTAACAGAAATGCACCGAGAGCAATTGGATTTTTTACAAATTGGTGTTGGTAAGAACCTTTGTCTTTTAGGATGGGGAGGAGGTCAATGATTGATAAAGTTTTTGTGATCAGTGCATTTTTTATAAAATAACATTGTCATCTATCCACTGAAAAAGTGTTTTGCGTTGTTTGTTGTTCAAGTTTTACTATGCATGTTACGATTGGTTTTTAGCTTTTTTATTGCAAATGAAAACTTGAAGTCCGATAAGATAAGTTTTATCAGAAAAATTATTTATTTAATTTTTTTCTTTCTAAAACGAAAAGGGACTAGAAAAGAAATTTTAATTCATAATACAGTTAAGAGACACATTTAAAAATCTTATTTTCTGAACTGTATTTGCTTATCCTTCATTTTTTAATATGAATAAAAAGAGGGTATTAATTTAATTGCTAAAAAAGGGACGTTAATAGGTTCATAGAATGATAGGCTCTCTTCCTTATTGTCTTGATATTTTACGTACCATAGATCGTGATCGCTATATATCGGTTTTATTTGCACCTAAAAAAAAGCGCCAAGCATTGGCTGCTCTTTATGTATTTAATGCTGAAGTTTCTCGTATCCGCGAAAGTGTACATGATCCACTCATAGGAGAAATACGGTTACGTTGGTGGTATGATGCTATTGCTCATGGTGAAATGCAAACGAGTGGAAACAATCCGATTTTGAATGATTTATTAAAAGCAATGACTCTTTTTAATTTACCTAAGACAGCTTTTTTACGTTATTGTGATGCGCAAATTTTAGATCTTTATCACAATCCAATAGAAACACTTCATGATCTAGAGCATTATTGTGGTGAGACAGCAGGCATAATTTTACAGCTTTCTTGTCAGATATTAGATCCTGAAACTGCACAAGAGTTTACAGATATCTATGAACATGGAGGGATTTCTCAAGGATTAAGCGGTGTATTGCGTCTTTTATCATTCATGCAATCACGATATCAATATTATTTACCCACTGATATATTAAAGGCTGTAGGAGTGAATAGGGAAGCTTTGGAATCTCATCGTCTCAGTGATCAACAAAAGGGTTGTATTGTTGAAGCTATGGTAGCATTATCGCGCGATCATTATACCCAATTTTACGAGTATTCTTGTATTTTACCGAGAGTTCTTAAGCCAGCTTTTCTTCCATTGGTCATTGTACCGGCTTCTCTTCAAAAAGCTATACAGCTGGGGGCAGCAATTTTTCAAGAGAGCGCAACTTTGCCATTGATGTATCGCTATTGGTTGATAACAAGGGCAGCAATAAGCGGCAATTTTCCAAAGATATTGTAAAAGAATATTACTATGTTGGAATGCGTAACATGTAGACTGATTTTCTCATATGAAGATAAAGGAGCTATTGTGATTCCAAACCATTTTTTTTGTTATAAAAATGTTGATGTTTTGGTTGTTATGAACGCAAAAGAATAAGAAATTTTATGATCTTGAAAATACGCTGTATTTCTTCATCAGTAATATGTTTTATTCAGTGTATTGGATGGGTGAGATGCAGAGAAAGAAAAACATGAGATAAATCTTAATACATTGGTTTGTTTGAAGAAGAACTTTTAAGTACTCTGAATGTATTGATTGTATCTCATTTGCAAATGAAATAAAATTTCTATTTTATGAGAGAAGTTATCTTAGCAGTCTATAAGTCTATAAAAAACTCTTATTTTTGAGAAATTATAACATCATAATTGATGACTGTTATGATTGATGAATATATTGATTTATAATGATAATTCGTTTTTTCTCATATTGAATGAGAGTCTTGAATAGAAAAAGATTTCTCCATTTTTATAATGAATTTTAAAAATAGTTTTTTTATCTATTATAAGTTGGGTGTGTAAATGAAATCATTTAAGGAAGAAGCAATACGCTCCCTATGAATGAATATTAAGAGTAGCAATATGATAAGCTATGAATGAATGACGATAGGGATGATATTTATAGCTTAATGGGCGGCAACCTTTACAACCTTTGGATGGATAATGTTTTTTAATGCATTGCAAAAACGATTCTACATTCCATTGACTATTTTCTCGCAAATCCATACATGCACTGTTTTGCGAGAAAATGAATCATTATACAAACGCTGATCCTAAGATATGCAGACAAGAAACCCGTCTTACCTCTTCAACTATAGACGAAGAGCTGATGAAAACTTTATCAATAAGTTCTTAAAATTATGCACAATCTTTTTATTGGAGAGTGTTAAAGATCTGATTATAATTTGTGCTATTAATTTCCAAAGGATGTTCTTTATTGGCAACTTGTAGCATTTCTAGCTTGAGATCTTCTCTTATCATCATATCTATATTGGCGCGGACCTCAGTTGAAAGAGTATGAGACGTGATATCTTTAGGCATGGTTACAGTCTTTATTTGATAAATGATACGGTTTGTTGCAACCGGACCTTTTATGATGCCATAATGACCTTTGGGAGCGGAAAATAATGCTTTAATGCCTTCAACGCCAAGGGTTTCAGATGAGTCTTGACGCCGGAGGGTTGGTGTTGTTTGTTTTGTAACACCAAGGGTATGAGCAAGAGCAACAAGACTTTTTCCTTCCGTGAGCTGTTTGAGAGCATTTTGGGCTTTTTCATCAAGAAGACGTTGGATTTCCTCATTTTTCCATTGAGAAAGAACATCTAGCTTAGCCTCTTCAAGTGTCTTATCGCGGGCAGGAATAATTTTATCGACCTTGTACCAGAGATATCCACCATTTTGAAAAGAGAGAGGATCAAGATCGACTCCTTCGTTTGATTGATAGATGGCATTCAGTAAAATATCTTTTTGAGGTAAATCCGTGAGTATTGCACCTTCAAGCGTTTTTCCCGTTTTATCAATGGTAATTGTGCGCAAAGATAACTTGTATTGGTCAGCTAACTCTTTGAGAGAAGCACCCTCAAAACGAGCATTTTCAATGGCTACATAATTGTTACGGATATCATCAGTAGCACGATTTTTGGCAAGTATTTGGCGAATATTTTCTTCTACACTTTCAAAAGGAAGAGAGCTTGAAGGTTCAATATGCGTAACGCGAATGAGAACAGGTCCCTGTAAGTCATTTATCACAGGACTGACTTGGCCTTGTTGAAGTTCAAAAATTTCAGATATCAGATGATTAGGAAGTTCGTTTTCTGCGAGAGGACCTTTTTTTATGTCATTAAGAGTCTTTTTTTCAGCTTTTACCAGTTCATCAAAACTCAATCCATCAGCTATTTTTTTTGCTGCATTATCGGCTTCTTCGCGTGAGGGGAATCGCAGTTCTTCGAATGTACGCTTTTCAGGCGTTACAAAACGTGAAGCATTTTGTGTATAATAGGCTTTCGCCTCATCTGTTGAGATATCTTTAGGTTTTACAAAATCATTAAGTTCCATAGATAGCAAAGAGACAGTACGGTATTCTGGAGCACGAAATTGACTTTGATGTGTTTCAAACCATTTTTGTAATGTTTCGTAATCAGGATCAGCAATTGTTTCCTTTTCTTTTAGATCAATAACGAGATAATCAGCAATACGCATTTCTCCTTGATAAAGAGTAAGTGCTTTATAAAAGAGATTTGGTGCCTTCATATCAGAAAGTAAAGCAGCAATAAGCTGATTACGCTTTTCTTGTTTGGTGTAATAATTAAGAAAAGCACTTTCACTAATACGTAAATGCTGAAGATAGTTATAAAACAAGTTTTTATCAAAAGTGCCATTTACCTGGAACATCTTATCAGAACCAATCGTATGAGCTATTGTATCTTTTGAAAGACTTATTTTCATTTTACGTGCTTGTTCATCAAGCAGTACATTTTGTTGTAATTGATTAAATACAAAAGCAGGAATTTGGTATTGCTGCATTTCATTTGTTGTAAACATTCGTCCAAGATGAGCAGCATATGCTAAACGTGCGCTTTGATCGGCGAGTGCAAGACGATAATCATCGACAGTTACTGTGGACTTTCCAGAAGTAATAAGATCTCTTTCACTTTTTTTGTGTAACTGCGGTACCCCCCATAAAAGAATGAAGCATAAGAGTAAAATAGCAAGGAAAATTCTAAAAATCCAAGAATTTGTAGCATTTCTTATGATGTCAAGCATTGTTCAAGTCCATTTTTAATGTGAGTTATTATCAAAGCTGTAATGGAATTTGCAATAAAGAGATGAAAGATGCAAGCTTTAAAGACTTGCTTTCATTTTATAATTTGGTAACTACAGATAAACAATGTATTGTAAAAGCTCTTGAGGTGAAAATATGTCTCAAAATATTCGGCCTTTTCTTGCTGGAAATTGGAAAATGAATGGAACGAGTGAATCGCTTGGAGAGTTACGTGCTATTGCTACAGGCGTTAGCTCTGATCTAGGTCATCTATTTGAAGCCCTAATTTGTGTTCCAGCAACGCTTTTATCGCGTGCTTCTAATACGCTGAATGGTGAAAATCTCCTTTTGGGAGGACAAAATTGTCACTTTGATGATCATGGTCCTTATACTGGAGATATTTCAGCTTTTATGCTTAAAGAAGCAGGAGCAAGTCATGTTATTATTGGGCATTCAGAACGTCGTACAGTGTACCAGGAAAATGATGCGATTGTCTGTGCCAAAGTGCAAGCTGCGTGGCGAGCAGGTCTTGTGGCTCTTGTATGTATTGGTGAAACATTGGAGGAGCGTAATAATAATAAAGTACTGGATATTCTCACGCAGCAGCTTGAAGAATCTCTCCCAGATGATGCAACAGCAGAGAATACCATTATCGCTTATGAACCAGTTTGGGCGATAGGCACCGGCAATACAGCGACTCCAGAAGATATTGCAAAAGTACATCATTTCATTCGTGATAGGGTGCGCTCTCGTTTTGGTGATGAAGGTAATAAGATACGTTTGCTTTATGGTGGATCCGTAAAGCCATCCAATGCATTTGAGCTTTTAAGCATTGCTCATGTTAATGGTGCTTTGATAGGTGGAGCAAGCTTAAAAGCGATTGATTTTTTAACAATTTGCGATGTTTGTCGTAAACTATAGCAGAGAAATTTGAGTTTCCCCTTGGATTGTGCGTTATTTATGTGTAAATAGCTATTAAAGAGTTATTTGAAGAGCAGGGTTTATGCAAACAGTACTTATAGTTATTCATTTTTTGATTGTGATTACTTTGGTTGGTATTATATTAATTCAACCTTCAGAAGGTGGTGGGTTAGGTGTGAGTAATAGCTCAGGGTTGATGAAAACTCGTGGATCTCGAAACCCTTTAACACGTTTGACTGCTATTTTAGCCTGTTGTTTTTTTGTTGTGTCTATTGGACTTACCGTGGTGAGTAATATATCAAATTCTAGTTCTGATATTTTAAAGCGTATACCGGTTAATTCAGAACAGAATTCTACCAATAAAGACTCAGGATCAGTCCCATCAACAGATGGTGAGTCTTCCCCTTCTATTCTTGAACAGCTAGGAGGCACTTCGAATTCTCCGCAGGAACAGAAACAGTCCACAAATCCTGAAGCAGAAAGTCCAGTTCCTCAGGTTTTTGAAAATACAGTTCCGGATAACAGTACAAAATAGTTTTTTAAGAAAACATAGACTTTTTAAAAAAGGTGATTTTTTTCGCCTTTTTTATTTTAGAAGAAAAATTGTTTCTTTTTGCATTTTTTGCTGGAAAAATCATTATAAATTGCTTATCACCATAAGCCCATGGCACGTTATGTTTTTATTACTGGTGGTGTGGTTTCTTCCCTTGGAAAAGGCATCGCAGCGGCGGCGTTAGCAGCGTTATTACAGGCTCGTGGCTATCGCGTACGTCTTCGCAAACTTGATCCTTATTTAAATGTTGATCCAGGTACGATGTCACCTTATCAACATGGCGAAGTATTTGTGACCGATGATGGTGCAGAAACGGATCTTGATCTTGGTCATTATGAGCGTTTTACTGGGCGTTCTGCAAATAGCCAAGATAATATTACAACAGGGCGTATTTATCGCAATATCATTGAACGAGAGCGGCGTGGTGATTATTTGGGGGCAACAGTCCAAGTTATTCCTCATGTTACAGATGAAATTAAGAGATTCATTACGATGGAAAATGAAGAATTTGATTTTGTTTTGTGTGAGATAGGTGGAACGGTTGGTGATATTGAAGCAATGCCTTTTCTAGAAGCGATTCGTCAGCTTCGCAATGAGCTACCGAGACAAAATGTCGTTTATGTCCATCTCACATTAATGCCTTATATTCCTTCAGCAGGTGAATTAAAAACGAAACCAACACAACATTCTGTCAAAGAATTGCAAGCAGTTGGTATTTCTCCTGATATTTTGCTTGTACGTGCAGATCGATCTATTCCAGAAACAGAACGGTGCAAATTATCACTTTTTTGCAATGTTCGCTCCAATGCAGTCATTCAGGCATTAGATATGCCAACAATTTATGATGTTCCTATGGCATACCATAAGGAGGGTTTGGACTCTGAAGTTCTTTGCGCTTTTGGAATCGATTCGGCACCTTCCCCAAAGATGGATCGTTGGGAAGATATTACGCATCGTATTCACCATCCTGAAGGAGAAGTTACGATTGCTGTTGTAGGAAAATATACGGGCTTAAAGGATGCTTATAAATCTCTTATTGAAGCGATTGCACATGGTGGTTTAGCGAATAGAGTGAAGGTTAATATTGAGTGGATTGATTCGGAGCTTTTTGAAAAAGAAGATTCTGTTTCAGCTTTACAAAAAGCCCATGGAATTTTGGTTCCAGGTGCTTTTGGGGCACGAGGGGCAGAAGGGAAGATTCGAGCAATTCAATTTGCGCGAGAGCGTAAAGTTCCATTTTTAGGGATTTGTTTTGGGATGCAATTAGCTTGTATAGAAGCTGCGCGCAATATTGCACAGATTGAGAATGCTTCATCAAGTGAGTTTTGCGAAACAGACAATCCAATTGTAGGTTTAATGACAGAATGGCTTAAAGGAGACGTTCTTGAAAAACGTACAAGAAATGGTGCTCTCGGCGGTTCAATGCGCCTTGGTGCTTTTGCTGCTGAATTAAAAGAAGCGAGTCATATTGCTCAAATTTATGGGATGACCAAGATTGTCGAGCGACATCGTCATCGTTATGAGGTCAATATTGATTATAAGGATAAGTTAGAACAGTGTGGTTTGATTTTTTCTGGGATGTCTCCTGATGGTATTTTACCAGAAACGATAGAATATGTAGATCATCCATGGTTTATTGGTGTTCAATATCATCCAGAATTAAAATCTCGTCCTTTCGATCCACATCCGCTTTTTTCTTCTTTTATTGAAGCCGCTGTAGAACAAAGTCGATTAGTTTAATGCGTAAATTGGATTACTTTGCTTTTGAGGGATAAAATGACTAAACCAAATGCACGTGTGAAAGTTGGAAATATGATTTTTTCAAATGAAATGCCTCTTTCATTAATTGCAGGGCCGTGTCAGATGGAAAGTCGTGATCATGCTTTTGAAATGGCTGGTCGTATTAAAACAATTACCGATCAGCTTGGTATCAGGTTTGTTTATAAATCAAGTTACGATAAAGCCAACAGAACCTCTTTGAATGCGGCACGTGGTATTGGTCTTGAAAAAGCAATGTCCATTTTTTCTGATTTAAAAAAAGAGTTTGATTGTCCCATATTAACTGATGTGCATACAGAAGAGCAATGTACAATTGTTTCTTCTACAGTTGATATTTTACAAATACCGGCTTTTTTATGTCGTCAAACAGATCTTTTGGTAGCAGCCGCCAAAACAGAATGTGTTATTAACATTAAAAAAGGTCAGTTTTTAGCGCCGTGGGACATGGAGAATGTTTTAAAAAAGGTTGTTTACAGTGGTAATCCGAATGTTATGCTTTGTGAGCGAGGCACGTCATTTGGTTACAACCGACTTATTTCTGATATGCGTTCGTTGCCTATTTTACGTTCATTTGGAGCTCCTGTTATTTTTGATGCAACGCATTCTGTTCAAGAACCTGGGGGGCAGGGGGCTTCATCTGGTGGACAGCGTCAATTTGTTGAAATTTTAGCGCGTGCAGCTGTCTCTGTTGGGGTAGCTGGTATTTTTTTAGAAACACATCAAGATCCAGATAATGCACCTTCTGATGGACCCAATATGGTTAAAGTTGATGATTTACAAAGATTGCTTGAGACTTTAATGGAATTTGATTATCTGTCAAAAAAGTTGAGTTGAGAAGAGAAAAAATATTTCATTAATAGGGCATTATAAATGAATCGAGACTTTTATTGGATAAGGAAACACATATGACTATAATTGTCGATATCATTGGGCGTGAAGTTCTTGATAGCCGTGGTAATCCAACGGTAGAAGTTGATGTTCATTTGGAGAATGGAGCTTTTGGTCGCGCTCTGGTTCCTTCGGGAGCTTCAACAGGAGCATACGAGGCTATAGAGCTTCGTGATGGTGGTTTGCGCTATCAAGGGAAAGGTGTTGAAAAAGCGGTTGCTGCAGTTAATGGCGAAATTCTTGAAGAACTTGGTGGGCGGGATGCAACAAATCAAATTGCTATTGATCAAGCAATGATTGCTTTGGATGGAACGCCAAACAAAGCCCGTCTTGGTGCCAATGCACTTCTTGGTGTTTCATTAGCTGTTGCAAAAGCAGCTGCGGATTCATTAAATTTACCTTTGTATCGTTATATTGGTGGTACACAAGCGCATATTCTTCCAACCCCCATGATGAATATTATTAATGGTGGCGTTCATGCTGATAATTTGATTGATTTTCAAGAGTTTATGATTATTCCTATAGGAGCTCCTACTATAAGAGAAGCGATCCGTTATGGCGCTGAGATTTTCCATGCATTGAAAAAGCGTTTAAAAGATGCGGGTTATAATACCAATGTTGGTGATGAAGGTGGTTTTGCTCCTCAATTTAAAAGTGCTGATCAAGCAATTGATTTTATTATGGAATCTATCATGATATGTGGCTATAAACCAGGTGAACAAATTGCCATTGGTTTAGACTGTGCTTCAACCGAATTTTATAAAAATGGTTCGTATTTTTATAAAGGTGAGGGGAAATGCCGTGACACCCAAGAGCAGGTAGATTATTTAGCGCAGCTTGTGAAAAATTATCCTATTATTACAATTGAAGATGGAATGGCAGAGGATGATTGGGAAGGTTGGAAGCTACTTACTGACACAATGGGAGAAAAATGTCAGCTTGTTGGCGATGATTTGTTTGTAACGAATTCAGCACGTTTGCGTGATGGTATCAAAATGGAGGTAGGCAATTCTATTCTCATAAAAGTTAATCAAATTGGTACATTGAGTGAAACACTTGATGCTGTAGAGGTAGCACATAAAGCAGGTTATCGTGCCATTATATCTCATCGTTCAGGCGAGACAGAGGATTCTTTCATTGCAGATCTTGCTGTTGCAACGAATTGTGGACAAATTAAAACAGGTTCTCTTGCACGTTCGGATAGATTAGCAAAATACAATCAACTTATCCGTATTGAGGAAATGCTAGGAGCCCAAGCACATTATGCTGGTGATTTATATCGTGTATAGTTGTGAGCAAAAAATATGAAAGTATACAATCATTTAGATTATGAAATTGAGATTTCTTATCAAAGGCATATACGCAATAATTTTTAAGTATTTAAATTTATAGGGATTAAGATGAGAGGTATAATTATTAGTCAAGATCAAGGAACTTATCTCGTTTCGGGTGATGATGGTAAACGTTATCAGTTTGCGACTTGGGATTGGTTGGGAAAGAATCCACCAAGGATTGGTAATGCTGTTGATTTTGTCTGTGAAGGGGGGGGGTCAGTTCTGTTTTTCCATTGTTGAGACCAGGTACAGAGAACTCAAAGATAATGTTCGCACTCCTTTGTTGGTGTGCAGGTATCTTTGGTGTCCATCGTTTTATGGTTGGTAAAGTTAGGACTGGTGCTTTAATGCTGGTTCTATCTTTATCATTGTTTGGATTGATAATTACCGGAATTTGGGCAGTTGTTGATTTTATAGTCATTCTTGGAGGAAGATTTACGGATAAAGATGGGAATCAGATTACAGATTTTTAAAAATTTTATAATAAAGAGAAAGTAATTCAGTTCGCTTTTTATTTTTATAAATAATTAAGTTGCATCATGCAAAATTATTGTACTATATTTATTTAATATGAGATATTAAAAAACATGTACAGCTAAGTAAAAGTATTGAAAAAGACAATGCTATTTTATACGGGTAAAGCAAAGACGCAAATTAATTAAGGCGTGCATTGTTTTTCTGCTTATAGCAGTGGATAGCATTAGATTATTGGAGGCTCCAAACTATCCTAATTTCACGTTTATTACGGCTGCTATAAATTGTATTTACACCGTGAGGTTAATCCGCATATTATCAAATTAGAAATAATCTCTTTATGAATAACACATAAGGAGCGTGGGTAAGGATGAAGGGTGAAATTATGGTTCAAAATCAAGGGGTTTATCTCGTTTTGGGAGGTGATGATAAGCGTTATCAATTTGAGGATTGGAATTGGTTAGGAAAAAACCACCAAGCATAGGGGATACCGTTGATTTTATCTTTATTTTAATAGGAAATTTTAGGAAAAAGCTACAAATTAGAGGATATCCAATATTTATAATATAAAAAGTAGGTCATTCAGCTTACTTTGATTGTATTAAGGGGGATAAATTGAAAATAACAAATTATTTAGTGTAGATTTGGTAATGAGGTATTAATCAAAATCATGCATAGTTGGGCAAAATATTAAGAAATTTGTGCTGTAAAGACTGTGCTATTTTATGTGGACAAAGCAGAAACGTCGATCAATCAAAGTACGCTTTGTACTACCTCTTATGACGGTGGGAGTCTTAAGCTATTTCAGTTATCACATTTATCATGGTGAGTATGGATTGTATTCACGCAGTGAAGTTAATCAGCATATTAGCGAATTAGAAAAGGAGCTTCATAAAATAGAAGCTGAGCGGATATTCATGGAAAAGCGTATTTCTCTTTTACGCAACGGGCATATAGAAAAAGATATGTTGGATGAGTATGTCCGAAAGAACTTGAACTTCTCTAAGTCAAATGAACTGACAATCTTAATACCTTGAAATGATACTAAAGGTAAATGAAAAATCGCTTAATTTAAACAACAATCAGCAATGATATTGTTTAAGCCGATTGATAAGGCTTGTAACTTTTGTTCGTAAAGGTTATTCCTAAATAATCATAAAAGGGAGTTTAATATGGCAGAACGACTTAAAAAAAATTCTGCGTCGGCGGCGCGCACTGCATTATCAAGCACCACAAAGAAAGCACCAATAGCAGATTTTACAAAAGAAGAAGAAATTGATGCTTATCGTGAAATGCTTTTAATTCGCCGTTTTGAAGAAAAAGCAGGACAACTTTATGGTATGGGGCTTATAGGGGGATTTTGTCACCTTTATATTGGTCAGGAAGCCGTTGTTATAGGAACATTGAAAGCGGCAAAAGAAGGTGATCAGGTTATTACGTCTTACCGTGATCATGGACATATGTTAGCGGTTGGGATGAGACCGCGTGGTGTTATGGCAGAATTAACGGGACGTCAAGGTGGCTTTTCCAAAGGGAAAGGTGGCTCGATGCATATGTTCTCTAAAGAAAAGAACTTTTATGGGGGACATGGTATTGTTGGTGCGCAGGTTCCAATTGGTTCAGGTTTGGCATTTTCGAATCAGTACCTTGGTAAAGATAATGTGACATTGGTTTATTTTGGTGATGGTGCTGCAAATCAGGGGCAGGTTTACGAGAGTTTTAATATGGCTTCACTTTGGAAGCTTCCTGTTGTTTATATTATTGAAAACAATCAGTATGCTATGGGAACGTCAGTTTCACGTGCATCTGCAGAAACTGATTTTTCCCGACGTGGTCTTTCTTTTGAAATTCCAGGTATTGTTGTTGATGGTATGGATGTTCGATCAGTAAAAGGAGCTGCTGATGAAGCAATTTCTTGGGCACGCTCAGGTAAAGGACCGATCATTCTTGATATGCAGACCTATCGCTATCGTGGTCATTCCATGTCTGACCCAGCAAAATATCGTTCAAAGGAAGAAGTCCAAAAAATAAAAGAGGAGCACGATCCGATTGATCAAGTAAAAAGTCGGATTCTTAAAAAAAATTGGGCGAGCGAAGACGATTTAAAATCTATTGAGAAAGAGGTCCGTGCAATTGTTGCTGATGCGGTAGATTTTGCACAAAGTGATCAAGAGCCAGATGCTTCTGAGCTCTATACTGATATTTTAGTTTGATGCGAGGGAAGCAAGTATGTCTATTGATATTTTGATGCCGGCGCTTTCACCAACTATGGAAGAAGGTAAACTGTCTAAATGGCTCAAGAAAGAAGGTGATAAGGTTAGCTCTGGCGATGTTATTGCTGAAATTGAAACGGATAAGGCTACAATGGAAGTAGAGGCCGTTGATGAAGGTACTCTTGGTAAGATTTTTGTGCCTGAAGGTTCAGAAGGCGTAAAGGTTAACACTGTTATTGCGATTTTGTTAGAAGAAGGTGAGCGTGCTGAGGATATTTCGCAACCTATTGATACAGCACAAAAAACTAAGGAATCTCCTCTTTCTCTGGCTTCGTCAGTTCCGCAGGCTGCTCCTAATTTTGATATTCCGGCGGGAACACAAATGGTTACAATGACAGTTCGTGAAGCGCTTAATCAGGCTTTGGCTGAAGAAATGCGGCGTGATGAAACAGTTTTTCTTATGGGGGAAGAAGTCGCGCAATATCAAGGTGCTTATAAGGTTAGTCAAGGTTTGTTGGAAGAATTCGGAGAACGCCGAGTTATTGATACCCCAATTACAGAGCACGGCTTTGCTGGGCTGGCTGTCGGGGCTGCTTTTGGTGGGTTACGTCCCATTGTTGAGTTTATGACATTTAATTTTGCGATGCAGGCGATGGACCAAATTATTAACTCAGCAGCCAAAACACGTTATATGTCTGGTGGACAAATGACCGCTCCTATGGTTTTCCGAGGTCCCAATGGCGCGGCTGCCCGTGTTGGTGCTCAACATTCTCAATGTTATGCTGCATGGTATAGTCATGTACCAGGTCTGAAAGTTGTCATGCCTTATAGTGCTGCAGATGCAAAAGGTTTGCTGAAAGCTGCTATTCGTGATGATAATCCTGTTATTTTCCTTGAAAATGAGATTTTGTATGGGCATCAATTTGATGTTCCTCAACTGGATGATTTTCTTTTGCCTATTGGTAAGGCACGTATTCATAAGTCTGGACAAGATGTGACGATTGTTGCATGTGGAATTGGGATGCATTATGCTGTTCAAGCGTTACCAGAAATTGAAAAACTTGGTATTGATGTTGAATTGATTGATTTACGAACCATTCGCCCGATGGATTTTCCAACAATTCTTTCGTCAGTTAAAAAAACAGGTCGTTTGGTAACAATTGAAGAGGGATTTCCTCAGTCATCTGTGGGAACTGAAATAGCAACGCGTGTTATGCAGCAGGCTTTTGACTATCTTGATGCGCCAATTGCTACGATTTCTGGCAAAGATGTTCCGATGCCTTATGCCGCTAATCTTGAGAAGTTGGCTTTGCCTAATACTGCTGAAATTATTGAGGCCGTTAAGGCTGTGACATACAGAGCATAACGGAGGAAAGCATAATGCCCATTAAAATTACAATGCCAGCGCTTTCCCCTACGATGGAAGAGGGAAATTTAACAAAATGGAATATTAAGGAGGGAGATAAGGTTTCCTCTGGTGATGTTATTGCTGAGATTGAGACGGATAAAGCGACAATGGAAGTCGAAGCCGTTGATGAAGGTAGGGTTGCTAAAATTGTTGTTCCTGCTGGAACACAAGGCGTTAAAGTAAATGCTTTAATTGTTGTTTTAGCAGAAGAAGGTGAAGATTTAGCTGAAGCTGCAAAAGTTACAGAAGAAATCTCTTCTTCTACAAGACAAAAACCAGAGGGCATCAAACAGACAGATTCTCTGAAACAGACGGACTCAAAGGGAATAAAAATGTCTCATGAATCATCAACTGGGCAATTAATACAGCAAGATAAAAAGGAAGCTCGTCTTTTTGCCTCTCCCTTAGCGCGGCGATTAGCATCTCAGGCAGGTCTTGATTTATCCCTTATTTCTGGAAGTGGTCCGCATGGGCGTATTATTAAGCGCGATGTAGAAAAAGCTGTGAGCAGCGATATGTCTAAAGTGTCTTATTCCTCACCGATAGGGGAGCTAATAGCTACAGGTGCTTCGGACAAACAGATATTGAAACTCTTCAAAGAGGATGAATATAGCTTCGCTCCCCATAATAATATGCGTAAAACAATCGCGACACGTTTGGTAGAATCAAAACAGAGAGTCCCACATTTCTATGTAACGGTAGATTGTGAACTTGATGCGCTATTAGCACTGCGTACACAACTAAATGCTGCTGCTCCAATGGTTAAGGGGCAGGAAGAAACTCAGCCTACTTATAAGCTTTCTGTTAATGATATGGTGATCAAAGCTGTCGCACTTTCTTTGAAAGCGGTTCCTGATGCGAATGTTTCTTGGCTTGAAGGCGGGATGCTTCATCATAAACATTGTGATGTTGGGGTTGCTGTTTCTATTCCCAATGGATTAATTACACCGATTATTCGCCATGCAGAGGAAAAGCCGTTATCACTTATTTCCAAAGAGATGAAGGATTTTGCAAAGCGTGCGCGCGAGGGCAAGTTAAAAATGGAAGAATATCAGGGTGGAACAACAGCTGTATCAAATATGGGGATGTATGGTATAAAAAGTTTTTCGGCTATTCTTAATCCACCGCATGCGACGATTTTTGCGATTGGTGCAGGGGAGCAACGCGCCGTTGTTAAAAATGGTGCATTAGTTGTTGCGACAGTTATGTCAGTTACGCTTTCTGCGGATCATCGTGCTGTCGATGGTGCTTTAGCAGCAGAGCTCGCGCGGACTTTTAAGAAGATGATTGAAAATCCATTAGCAATGTTGGTTTGAACTGTTTAACAGTTCTTCACGTAAATTGTGAGAAAGCGTGTTAAGAGAATAGAAACAAATTTAAAGAGTTTAAAGAGCAATGTTATTGCTATTTCTGGTTTGGATAAAGCATTTGCGTGAAGCTTAAAGCAAAAGACATAAGATAATTCTCTCATGTTGTTTTACAGACTTAAGTTCAAAAAATGCATATCCATTTTATATATATCCATGGAGGAATTACTGTGGTAAATCTTTATGATGTAATTGTGATTGGATCAGGTCCAGGCGGATATGTAACCGCAATTCGTGCAGCACAATGTGGCTTTAAGACTGCGATTGTTGAACGTGAACATTTGGGAGGGATCTGTTTAAATTGGGGATGTATTCCAACAAAGGCCCTTCTACGTTCAGCGGAAATGAAACATTTTGCTGAACATGCGACAAATTATGGATTAAAAATTAATGGTTCAATTGAGGCAAACATCAAAGATGTTGTGGCACGTTCACGGAGTGTTTCAGCACGTTTAAATGCTGGTGTTGGTTTTTTAATGAAAAAAAACAAAATTGATATTATCTGGGGTGAAGCAAAGCTTACTAAAGAAGCAAAGGGAAGCCTTCCTGCGGAAATTATGGTTTCTTCATCCTCCAAACCGATTATGCAACCGCAAAATCCAGTCCCTAAAGGGACGTTAGGGGAGGGAACTTATCAAGCAAAGCATATCATTATTGCAACGGGCGCACGTCCTCGTGTCCTTCCTGGTATTGAGCCAGATGGAAAACTCATTTGGACTTATTTTGAATCTATGATACCGCCAGCAATGCCAAAATCGCTTTTGGTTATAGGGTCTGGGGCTATTGGCATTGAATTTGCTTCTTTTTATCATGATATGGGGGCGACAGTAACTGTTGTTGAAATAATGCCCCATATCATGCCTGCTGAAGATATTGAAATTTCAACGTTTGCTCGTAAACAGTTAGAGAAAAAAGGTTTACGCATTCTTCGTCAAGCAAAAGTAACAAAGGTTGAAAAATCTTCCGATTCTGTAAGTGTACATATTGATGTTCAAGGTAAAATAGAGTCAATGACTGTTAACCGGTTGATTTCCGCTGTTGGGGTGCAAGGTAATATTGAGAATCTTGGTTTAGAAGCTTTGGGAATAAAAACCGATCGCGGCTGCATTGTAACTGATGAATGGAGTTGGACGGGGGTGGAAGGTATTTATGCTATTGGTGATGTAGCAGGCCCTCCTATGTTGGCCCATAAAGCAGAAGAAGAAGGTGTGATATGTATTGAGCATCTTGCAGGTTTGAAAAGCGCTCATCCGCTTGATAAAAGAAAAATTCCAGGGTGTACATATTGTACACCACAGGTTGCCTCTGTAGGGCTTTCAGAAGCGGCTGCAAAAGAAGCAGGTTATGATATACGTATTGGTCGTTATTCTTTTGCTGCGAATGGTAAGGCGATTGCTTTGGGTGAAGATCAGGGGTTAGTAAAAACGATTTTTGATAAAAAAACAGGACAGCTTCTCGGGGCCCATATGGTAGGGGCTGAGGTAACAGAATTGATACAGGGTTTTGTTATTGCTATGAATCTTGAAACAACAGAAGAAGAATTAATGCATACTGTCTTTCCACATCCGACCTTATCGGAAATGATGAAAGAAAGTGTATTGGATGCTTATGGTCAAGTTTTAAACGCTTGATGACTGGATTGTATGAAAAATTTTATATTTTTGATTGTTACTTCGTATTTATAAGGCAAAGGCTTAAATGGTTACGGTTGTTGATAGAGTTGCAAATAGACGATTGCGTCATCCTGAAAAGGCACATCGTCCTGATACAAGCGTTCAAAAAAAGCCAGATTGGATTCGTGTAAAAGCGCCAACATCACCAATTTATAAGGAAACACATGGTATTGTACGTACGCATAAGTTAGTGACTGTATGTGAAGAAGCTGGTTGTCCTAATATTGGCGAATGTTGGAGCCAGAGGCATGCTAGCTTTATGATTTTAGGTGAAATATGTACGCGTGCTTGTGCTTTTTGTAACGTTGCAACAGGTATTCCACTTGCCGTTGATGATAATGAGCCAGAACGTGTCGCTGATGCTGTTGCACGGATGGAATTAAAACATGTTGTCATTACATCTGTTGATCGTGATGATCTTGCTGATGGTGGTGCTGAGCATTTTGCAAAAGTTATTTATGCGATTCGTCAAAAAACTCCTAAAACAACAATTGAAGTTCTTACACCTGATTTTCGTCATAAGGATGGCGCTTTAGAAGTTGTTGTTGCTGCTAAGCCTGATGTTTTTAATCATAACTTAGAAACAGTTCCTTCTAAATATTTGAAGGTCCGTCCAGGGGCACGTTATTTTCATTCAATTCGTTTGTTACAACGTGTTAAAGAACTTGATCCAACAATTTTTACAAAATCGGGAATTATGGTTGGCCTCGGGGAGGAGCGAAATGAAGTTTTGCAATTGATGGATGATTTGCGCGCTGCTGATGTTGACTTTATGACAATTGGACAATATTTGCAGCCTACACGAAAACATCATCCAGTTGTTCGTTTTGTGCCTCCTGAAGAATTTGAGTCTTTTGCCAAGATTGGTAAAGTAAAAGGATTTTTACATATGTCCTCCAATCCTCTAACGCGTTCATCTCATCATGCTGGAGATGATTTTGCCATTTTGCAAAAAGCGCGTGATGAAAAATTTTCCTTACAGAGATAATTATGCCGATTTTTACAATACATCGGCAGATCACCCATAGTGCCAGTGAAATGTTTGATCTGGTTTCAGATATTGAGCGTTATCCTGAATTTTTACCAATGTGTGAGTCTTTAATAATACGTTCTCGAAAAGAATATGGAAAAAAAATATTGCTTCTTGCGGATATGACCGTTGGCTATAAGATTATTCGTGAAACTTTTACGACTCAAGTATTTCTTCAGCCGGAAAAAAGTCTTATAGAAGTTAAATATATTGATGGTCCATTCAAATATCTTGAAAATCGTTGGGCCTTTCATGATATTGAAAATACCAATGCATGTAATGTAGAGTTTTTTATTGATTATGAATTTAAAAGTAAAACGCTTGGATTAGTGATGGGCTCAATGTTTGATATTGCGTTTCGTAAATTTACCGAGGCTTTTGAGAAGCGTGCGCATCAGATTTATGGCTCTACGGTAACATAGTCTATTCTGTTATTTTTTAACAATACGTATTGCTTAAACAGCGTGAAGGTGAAAACCGGTTTCCATCTTTACTATTTGTTTTTAATTCAGCTTTCAAAAGCATATTGAGGGAATATCATTTTAAATGATGAAGATGATGCACAGCTTCATGCTTTTGTTTCTCTCTTTTTTAATAGATGCACACTCGTTAAACAAAACGCCCAAATAGAACATGCTTGCGTCATACCCATTTCATAATAGTGCTCATAATAAATAGTATAGATTCTCGTAAAAGTATATAAAATCTACATCTGTACACTTATGAAGAAGTTCTCCTGTATCATTTATTTGCCATCTCTCAAGATGTTGTACCAGCTCTTAGCACTTGAGAGAGAGGTACAAGTTTTCCTTTCATTAATCATTTTATTTATACAGTTTTTTCTCTTGTGGCGTGTAAGTGAATAAATTTGATTAATTCAACCTACACAGGACTAAAGTGAGATAATTTTACGCTAGTCAGATCGTTCATTTTCAAGTTGTGATACAATAAATTTTTTTCAAGATGTTGACGATTATAGACTCGATGGAGAATAAAGAATTTTGAAATTAGTATGGGGAATTCAGTGAAGCAATTCCAGAATCATTTTAAAAGCATTTTCAACAGTTGCATGGCGGATAGCATTGCGATTAAGATGAGCAAAGTGCATTTCTTTGTGCAGGGGGGAGTGGTTTTTATAAGCTACTGCGCAATGCACAAGTCCTACAGGTTTATCAAGACTTGCACCTCCTGGACCAGCAATTCCTGTTACAGAAACTGCAATGTCAGCTTGTGAATGTTTTAATCCACCCTCAGCCATTGCAAGAGCAACTTCTTTTGAAACGGCACCATAGGTTTTTATAAGTTCAGCACAAACGCCAACAAGGCGTGTTTTAGATTCATTTGAATAAACAACAAATCCACAATCGAGAACATCTGATGATCCTGCTATATTTGTGAGGCATGCAGCAATGAGTCCCCCTGTACAAGACTCTACAGTTGTTAACAGCAAACCTTTTTGGCGAAAGGTATTAAGGACTTCATGTGCTTGTTTTTCACAAAGATATGTCATTGGGGAAGTTCTCCTGAATAAAGAACGCTCGCTGTTGCAAGAGCAGCAATTCCTTCACCACGACCAATAAATCCAAGCCTTTCATTTGTTGTTGCTTTGATAGAGATTCGATCAGGTGTCATTGAAAGTATTGTCATAAGATTTTCTGTCATGGCATGACGATAGGGACCAATTTTAGGATTTTCAGCGATAATTGTGATATCAACATTGGCAATACGTCCACCTGCTTGTTTAATAATATCAAGAGCATGACGGAGAAAAATTTCTGATGATACATTTTTCCATTGAGGATCAGAGGGAGGGAAATGTGTGCCAATATCTCCAGCACCTCGCGTAGCGAGCAGGGCATCTGTTAGCGCATGAAGAGCAACATCCGCATCGGAGTGTCCATTTAATTTTTTATGAAAAGGGATTTTTATACCACATAAAATAAGAAAATCACCATCCTCGAAAGAGTGAACATCATAACCATTGCCGGTGCGGATATCAGGAAACATTTGCATTTTCTTTTGGAGATATAAATGTGCAGTATTAAAATCTTCATGCCATGTAATTTTTATGTTGTTAGGATCCCCAGGAATGGCACGCATAGGAATTCCAAACCATTCGGCAATTGCAGAATCGTCAGTGAATTCTTGTTTGCAAGCTTGTTTTGCTTGTTTATGGGCCGCTAAGATATGTTCAAAGGGAAAACACTGTGGAGTTTGTGCACTATAAAGATGGGTACGGGGAATTGTTTCTAAAATATGCTGATTATTTATACGTTTAAGGGTATCAGAGATGGGCAGAACAGGAAGAACACCTTCTTGAGGCGTGATAGTGTTGTGAATGTTATTAAGAAGCTTGTTTTCGATAAAAGGGCGTGCACCATCATGAATATGCACATATTGGGGGGCAAATTTTTTGAGTGCATGAAGTCCATATAAGGTAGAGATTTGACGTGTATTGCCTCCTTCAACGATAATAAGGCGCTCTTTAAAATCGTCAATAGCTTGTTCACAGATTTGACGATCTTCTGGATGAATAACAAGAATAATTGTTGTGATAGCTGGATGCTGCAAAAAACAATGCACGGTATGATAAATAATTGGCTTTTGTCCTAGAAGCCGATATTGTTTTGGAATTTTATGGGGAGATCCTGCTCTTTCACCCCGTCCAGCGGCTAATATTATTGCTGCAATAGAAATACTTAATCTCCTTGTATTATAATCTTAGTTTGCTTTTTTGTCATTAATTTTAAAATGATTTTGAAAGGATGGTTGTTGTAGATCAGCAAGGGATATCACGGATAATACCTCAAAAAAAGCATTTAATGCTTTTTGAAGTGCGGTATTTAAACCACAAAAATCAAACAAGGGGCAAGTTGGTTCTGCAGTATCGAAGCATTCTGCGAGGGAAAAGTTGTCTTCTGTTACTTTCACAACATCCGCGACTGAAATCTCTGCTGCGGGTTTAGCCAATCTAACTCCACCATTGCGTCCACGCACTGTTTGTATAAAACCTGCTTGAACAAGCAGCTGAAGGATTTTAAATAAAAAAAGCTCTGAAACGGCATATGCTTTAGCGATTTCTGGAACACGACTGAGAGTTCCCTGATTATCTGCACAATACATGAGCATTCTAAGAGCATAATTTGTTTGTTTTGTTAATCGCATCTCATTTCCTTCGTAAAGTATCGTCGAACACAGTCTATTTTAAAGATATTTTGCAAAATGTAGAAGTTTTTTCTCGTTGACTATATTTGCTCTATTTTAAATGTAGTATTAGTTTTAAATGTAGTATTAGTATTGTCAATTTTTGCTACAAAAGGTTATATGAGAATAATGGGATAAGGGTATGTAAGCTCATGACGAATATAACATCTGTGACGAATCTTCAAGACATAGATAAAAATACTTATAACGATGAGTTGTATCGTTTAAGTAAGGTATATATTTTTTTAGGGATTACAATTATTGTATTGGCTTTACTTACGGCCTCTGTTTCATTTATTATTCTTATTGGATTAACTCCTGTTGTTCCCAGTAGAACAGTAACCCTTATTCTTATAGGAATTAATAGTTTTTGGGTTTTAGGGCTTATTGTCATCGTTTTTTATGAGATGATACCGATCATTCGTGCTTGGCGTTCAAGGCGTGCAGGATCGCGTCTTCATGTGCGCCTTATTTCATTGTTTGCACTTGTTGCGACAATGCCAGCTGTTGCTGTAGCTCTTGTATCGGGTCCAGCACTAAATTTGGGACTTGATCGATGGTTTGATACAACAACGCGGCAAATTGTGGGCTCTTCTATTGATTTAGCAAATGCTTATGCAGATGAAATGCTTCAAAATTTAAAAAATTTATCCTACGCGATGGCATTTGCACTTGATAACAAAAAACTCTTAGAACGTAATCCAGCTGAATATAGGATGCAATTGACGCGTCATGCTCTAGGACGCAATTTGCGTGGTGCATTTTTGTTAAGTTCTAGCGGAGCTATTTTTGTATCGAGTGCTCTTGGTGATGAAGATAAACTGCCAATTCCTCCTTCCCATCTTATTGAACGTGCAACCAGTGCGAGACCTTTTTCTTTTCAACCAGGCGTTCATGATTATTTTGGTATTATTTTAAAATTTACCAATATTCCAAACACATTTTTATATTTGGTGCGTGACGTTGATAAAGGTGTTTTATCTGCTTTGCGTTTGACAGAAGTTAATACAGATCGTTATCGTGATTTAAATGAAAATCGCCTGCTGACACAGATTGCATTTGGTATGCTTTATTTGTGTCTTTTTTTTAGTTTATTCTTATCAGCCATTTGGGCTGCTATTGCTGTTGCTGATCGCTTAGTACGTCCTATTCGTCTTCTCATTAGTGCTGCCGATGATGTTGCTTCTGGAAATATGGAAATTTTCGTGCCAGTACGAGCAAAAGATGGTGATATTGGGCAATTATCCAAAACTTTTAATTACATGGTCAGTGAATTGAAAAGTCGGCGTAATGAATTGATTGCAGTGCGTGATCAAATTGATGAAAGACGGCGTTTTTCTGAAGCTGTGTTATCGGGTGTAACAGCGGGAGTAGCAGGTATAGATGATAATGGTGATATCACCATTATCAATCGGTCTATTGAAGCGATGTTTGATATTCGCTCAGAGCACGTTGTTGGAAAAAGTCTTTTATCTTTAAGCGCTGAAATTTGGCAGGTTTTTCAGTTTGTGCGTTCATTGGATCGTAAAAACCATCGTGAGCAGGTCACTTTAAACGTTGCAGGAAAAGAGCGTGTCTGTAATGTCCAAGTTACGATGGAGGAGGATGATGGACAAGGGCAATCTTGGGTTCTAACAATTGATGATATTACAGACCTTGTTGCAGCGCAACGTACAGCGGCGTGGGCGGATATTGCGCGGCGTATTGCACACGAAATTAAAAATCCTCTTACACCTATTCAGTTATCCGCTGAACGCATTCGTAAACGTTATAACAAAGCTATTACACAAGATAGAGAGGTCTTTGAGCGGTGTATTGACACAATTATTCGGCAGGTTGGAGATATTGGGCGTATGGTTGATGAGTTTTCCTCTTTTGCACGTATGCCCAAACCAAAAATGCATATTTTAGATATACGAGAATTGTTGCGCGAAGCATGTTTCTTGATAGAAGTGACGCGACATGATATTCATTTTGAGCAAGATTTAGGAACTCTACCACTTATGGGTGCATTTGATAACCGTCTCATTGTACAGGCTTTTTGCAATGTTATCAAAAACGCGAGCGAATCCATAGATTCAGTTATGCGAGAGGAAAATATTCACGGTCATATTCTTATCCGTTCTTATCGTCAGGAAGAATGGGTGGTTGTGGATGTTGTTGATAACGGAAAAGGACTTCCTAAAGAGCAAAGACAAAAGTTATTAGAACCCTATATAACAACGCGGGAAAAAGGAACAGGGCTGGGGTTAGCTATTGTGCGCAAAGTTATTGAAGATCACGGTGGTTTCATGGAGCTTCATGATGCACCGGAGAGTTTTTATGAAGGTCGTGGTGCGATGATCCGTTTGATATTTCCAGCGGATGGGGGTAAGCAGGGTAATATTATACAAGCCATAAATCATAAGATAGGGGAATAGTATGGTATCAGATATCTTGATTGTTGATGATGAAGCAGATATTCGTGAGCTTGTTGCTGGTATTTTAGATGATGAAGGTTATGAAACGCGTGTTGCTTGTAACTCTGATGAAGCATTGGCTCAAATTAGTGAGCGTATTCCAAAGCTCATTTTTTTGGATATTTGGCTACAGGGTAGTCGTCTCGATGGTTTAGCACTGCTTGATGAAATTAAAACACAATATCCGGCTCTTCCGGTCGTTATGATCTCTGGTCATGGTAATATTGAGACGGCTGTTTCCGCTATAAAGCGAGGAGCATATGATTTCATTGAAAAACCTTTTAAAGCTGATAGACTTGTATTGGTTGCAGAGAGAACACTTGAAAATTCAAATTTAAAACGTGAGCTTTTAGAATTGCGAAAGCGTTCGAACGAGACATTAGAGTTGCTCGGAAAATCGACAGTTATAAAAAATTTGCGTCAAATCATAGAAAAAGTAGCACCAACCAATAGTCGCATCATGATAACAGGTCCTTCAGGGGCAGGAAAAGAGACTGTTGCACGAACTATTCATGCGCTCTCAACGCGTTCGAATGGGCCATTTGTTACAATAAATGCTGCAACGATTACTCCAGAAAGAATGGAAATAGAGCTGTTTGGCAGCGAAATGGAGGGAAGAGAGCGTAAAATTGGTGCCTTAGAGGAAGCTCATGGCGGTATCTTATATCTTGATGAAATTGCTGACATGCCGCGTGAGACTCAAGGGAAGATTCTTCGAGTTTTAACGGGGCAAACATTTGAGAGAATTGGCGGCACAAAACGTGTTAAGGTGGATGTCCGTATCATTTCTTCGACAGCGCAAAATCTTGAAAACCTCATTTCTGATGGGCGCTTTAGGGAGGATCTTTTTCACCGTCTTTCCGTTGTTCCTATTGTTGTTCCGCCCCTTTCAGCGCGTCGTGAAGATATTCCAGAACTTGTACATCATTTTGTAAAAACAATATCACAGCAGGTTGGGATTAAACCGCGTGCAATCAGTGATGATGTGATTGCTATTTTGCAAACGCACGCTTGGCCGGGTAATGTGCGGCAATTACGTAATAATATTGAGCGTCTTCTTATTCTTGTGCGGGATGGTGATGGTCCTATAACAGCGGACTTTCTTCCCAGTGAAGTAAGTGATTCTTTGCCACGTCTTCAAATGGATTCAGATGAAAGTATAATGGATTTGCCGTTACGTGAAGCTCGAGAATTATTTGAAAAGAGATATTTAGTGGCGCAGATTGGGCGTTTGGGTGGAAATATATCACGTACTGCTGAATTTATAGGCATGGAGCGTTCAGCTTTGCACCGTAAACTTAAAGCGCTTGGAGTTTCTTAAAGCGATGCGTATTATTATTTGTGGAGCAGGACAGGTTGGTTATGGGATAGCAGAGCGTCTTGCTGCTGAAAATCACGATGTTACTGTTATTGATATTGAAACGAGATTAATTGAAAAGATTCGCGATACATTGGATGTGAGAGGTTTTGTTGGTCACGGTTCACGGCCTGAAGTTCTTTTGGCTGCAGATGCAGACAAAGCTGATATGTTGATTGCTGTCACTTTGTTTGATGAAGTTAATATGGTAGCTTGCCAAGTAGCACATTCATTATTTAATGTGCCCACAAAAATTGCTCGTATTCGCTCACAATCTTATTTAGAACCACGTTATAAGACGCTTTTTTCCAGAGAGAATATTCCCATTGATGTGGTTATTTCGCCAGAAGTTGAAGTTGGGGAAATGGTTTTGCGCCGTATTGCTTTACCTGGTGCAATAGATGTTCTTTATTTTTGTAATGATGATATTGTGGCACTAGCTTTGGAATGCATGGAAGATTGTCCAGTTATTAATACACCTTTGCGTCAATTAACAGAGCTTTTTCCAGATCTTCATACGACGGTTACTGCTATTAAACGTGGCGCGGAATTATTGGTTGCACATTCAGAAACGCAATTACGCGTTGGTGATATAACCTATCTTGTTGTTTCTCGTGAACAGATGCGTCGTGCTGTTGGGCTTTTTGGTCATAAAGAACAAGATGCCCACCGCATGATTATTGCAGGGGGTGGTCACATTGGCCTTTATGTTGCACAGGCTATTGAAAAGCGTTTCCATAAATTAAAATTGAAGATTATAGAAGCGCATAGAGAAAGAGCCCTCACAATTGCTGATCAGCTTGAAAAAACAACAGTTTTATACGGTAACGTGTTAGATCCAGTGATTCTTCAAGATGCGGGAATTGATCAGTCCGATTTAATGATTACATTGACCAATCAAGATCAGGTTAATCTCTTAAGCGCTATTATTGCTAAAAGATTGGGCTGCAAAGCCAATATGGTATTGATTAATAATGTTGCCTATCAAGAATTTAGTCGTGCTGTTGGTGTGGATGCATATCTTAATCCCCATAGTGTTACAATATCGAGAATTTTGCAACAAATGCGCCGTGGGCGTATTCGTTCTGTTCATTCAGTTTTTAATGGCCGAGCAGAAATTATTGAAGCTGAAGTGATGCAAACATCTTCATTGGTTGGTAAGTCATTATCAGAGCTCAATTTATCAGATGGTTTGAGAATTGGTGCAATTTATCGCAATAAGACAATAATACAGCTTTCGGCAGATACGCGCATTTTGTCTGGTGATAGAATAGTGATTTTTGCTCTTGCTGATAGGGTTCGTGATGTTGAACAACTCTTTCGCGTAAGTTTAGAATATTTTTGATATATTATCTATGGATATTTGTACTTTTTGGTATAGTGGACAATTAAGATTGGTGGATAGGCTTTGTTTGTCCTCAATGGTTAAAACTGGACAGCGAGTTAAGCTTTTTAGTTATGATAAAAAAATAGATAATCTCCCTGCTGGTGTTGAGCTGCATGAAGCCGAATCAATTTTACCACGCTCAGCAATTTATCGCCTTGATCCCGATTTTTCTGATGATAAACTAGGGTGTACAATTGTTCAGTTCTCGGATTTTTTTTCGTGTTATGCTGATGAAATATCAACAAGGTGTTTGGTTAGATACAGATGTTTACCTTGTTAAACAATTTCATCCAGATGCGGATAAGGTTTGGTTGGCAAGAAAAATAATACAAGAGTAGGCGTTTCTGCACTTTATTTTCCGCCCAATAACCCTATTATAAAAATATTTGAGGATTATTGGGCTGGCACAGAAATTATTCCTCATTGGCTTGGGTTTAAGCGTCGTGTTTGGAGACCGTTCTGGTTAAAGAGGAAAAAAATGCCGATTTTACCGGGAAATCTTGGCGTTACAATATTTGGCAATGATGGTATTTCACGATTAGCAAAACGATATGGTTTTTTTCATGAAGCAAAGGAAAAGGAAACTTTTTATTATTGGACTGGGCGAAAAACTGAACGTATTTTTGAACCAGCTTTTGGTGTAAAGCCGCTTACAGATTCACGCTTGATAGGCTTTCATATTCACAGAAAGACAAAGACTACGAAAAGACCTCAGGAAGGAAGTTTTTACCATTGGGTGGTATCTCGCATTCTGGATGTTCATCATTTATTTAGGTAGAGTTATTATTGCTATTTTAACTATTGAGATTTTAATCTATCTTATACAATCTCTTGATTGTAGCTTGCACAAGAGAGTAATGTTAACATATGGATAAAAACATTGAATGTGTAAAGAGCGGTTGTTATATGAACGGAAAGTAAAAATATGAGTGATCCAATGAAAACAGCATTAAGCCTTGTTCCTATGGTTATTGAACAAACCAATCGTGGTGAGCGGGCCTATGATATTTTTTCCCGTCTTTTAAAGGAGCGGATTATTTTTATTAATGGTCCTGTTGAAGATGGTATGGCAATGCTTGTTTGTGCACAATTGCTTTTCTTGGAAGCGGAAAATCCTAAAAAAGAAATTAGTCTTTATATTAATTCTCCAGGTGGAGTCGTAACATCTGGTATGGCTATTTATGATACTATGCAGTTTATTCGCCCTCCTGTTTCTACGCTTTGCATGGGGCAAGCGGCATCTATGGGGTCTTTATTGTTAACGGCTGGAGCAAAAGGTCATCGTTTTACATTGCCAAACGCACGTATTATGGTGCATCAACCATCTGGTGGTTTTCAAGGTCAAGCTTCAGATATTGAGCGACATGCGCAAGATATTATAAAGATGAAACGGCGTTTAAATGAAATTTATGTTCAACATACGAGTCAAGATTATGAGGTTATAGAGAGAACTCTCGATCGCGATCATTTTATGACAGCAGAAGAAGCCAAAGCGTTTGGCTTAGTTGATGATGTTATACAATACCGTGCAGAAACTGAAAAAGAAGAAAAAGATTAAGAATTTTTATAGAAAAAACAGCTACTTTAAATCAAAGAGTTTTATAAAAAATATAGCAAAATAAGAGAAACACCTAAAAGTATTGAGACATGCATGGTTTTCTATATGTCTTTTAGTTTTCATGATGAAAGGCTTCCTTTGAAAAGGCAAAGTGTTCATATATTGTGGTGAAAGGAAAGAAAAATGAGCAAAATTAGCAATAGCGGGAACGAATCAAAAAATACTCTCTATTGCTCGTTCTGCGGCAAGAGTCAGCATGAGGTGCGTAAGCTCATTGCGGGGCCTACTGTATTTATCTGTGATGAATGTGTAGAGCTTTGCATGGATATTATTCGGGAAGAAAATAAGTCTTCTGGGGTTAAGGTGCGTGATGGTGTTCCTACGCCACAGGAAATTATAACAGTTCTTGATGACTATGTTATTGGTCAGCAGCATGCAAAGCGTGTTCTTTCTGTTGCTGTTCATAATCATTATAAACGGTTGGCGCATCAGTCTAAAAGCAATGATATTGAGTTGGCTAAATCAAATATTCTTCTTGTTGGTCCAACGGGTTGTGGTAAAACTTATCTTGCACAAACATTAGCACGTATTATTGATGTGCCTTTTACGATGGCGGATGCGACCACTTTGACTGAAGCGGGTTATGTGGGAGAAGATGTTGAAAATATTATTTTGAAGCTTCTTCAAGCAGCAGATTATAATGTTGAACGTGCGCAGCGTGGTATTGTTTATATTGATGAGGTTGATAAGATTTCTCGTAAAGCAGACAATCCTTCTATTACAAGAGATGTTTCGGGGGAAGGAGTTCAGCAAGCGTTATTAAAAATTATGGAAGGAACGATTGCTTCTGTTCCTCCTCAAGGTGGACGTAAGCATCCGCAACAAGAGTTTCTTCAGGTTGACACCACAAACATCTTATTCATTTGTGGGGGAGCTTTTGCAGGTTTAGAACGGATTATTTCAGGGCGTGGTGAAAAAACTTCTATTGGTTTTTCTGCGACTGTTAAGGCTCCGGATGAGCGTTGTGTCGGTGAAATTTTTCGTGATTTAGAGCCTGAAGATCTTATTAAATTTGGTTTAATACCAGAATTTATTGGGCGCCTTCCTATAGTCGCTACCTTAGAGGATTTAGATGTTAACGCCCTCATGCAAATTTTATCCCAACCTAAAAATGCGTTAGTAAAGCAATATCAGCGTCTTTTTGAAATGGAGAATGTCGAGTTAGCATTTCATGAAGATGCTTTACGTGTTATTGCAAAGAAAGCAATTGAACGTAAAACTGGTGCTCGTGGTTTACGTTCTATTATGGAGAAGATCCTTCTTGAGACGATGTTTGAGCTACCGGCTCTTGAAGGCGTTCAAAAAGTGGTTATTTCGAGTGATGTCGTTGATGGTAAAGCGCGTCCTCTTTATATTTACTCAGAACGTGCAGAAGATAAAGAAAATGTATCAGCATGACATTGTGTGATGCACAATATAAAAGGTGGTAATGAACGGTATTTGATAGGTGTTTCTAATAATATCATTATAATGCTTGATTTATGTATGAGTAATTACCACTTCATGTACAGTGAAGAGCTGAGATTTTCTAAGGTGGGCTAATTGTTGTAGATAGCTCATAGGCTCCAGAAAGGAGAGTTATGCAATATATTGATGAAAAGACAGATGAAGTAAGAGATGGGGTTTATGCTGTTTTACCTCTTCGTGATATTGTTGTCTTCCCCCATATG
This sequence comes from Bartonella sp. AP30XZML, assembly GCF_042195945.1. Lineage (NCBI taxonomy): Bacteria > Pseudomonadati > Pseudomonadota > Alphaproteobacteria > Hyphomicrobiales > Bartonellaceae > Bartonella > Bartonella sp. AP30XZML. The sequence continues at coordinate 43,520 of NZ_JBHIPJ010000044.1, forward strand.
ATTGTTCCACTTTTTGTGGGCCGCGAAAAATCAATTCGTGCTCTTGAAGAAACGATGGCGGTTGATAAGCAAATACTATTGGTGACACAAAAAAATGCTTCTGATGACGATCCAAAATCAGAGGATATTTATCATATTGGTACATTTGCTAATATTCTTCAACTTTTAAAGCTTCCTGATGGTACTGTAAAGGTTTTGGTTGAAGGAACTGCACGTGCAAAAATTAGTCAATTTGCTTTAAGTGAAGGTTATCATCAGGCTTTTGCAACTGTTACAGAAGAACCTAGAGAGAGTGATGTTGAGATTGAAGCTCTTTCAAGGTCAGTGATTGCTTATTTTGAAAACTATGTAAAGCTTAATAAAAAAATCTCTCCTGAAGTTGTGAATGCGATTGGCCAGCTTGATAATCCTTCTAAGCTTGCCGATACGATTGCTTCTCATTTGATGATTAAACTTGCAGAAAAACAGGAAATATTAGAGCTCTTACCTGTGCGGTCCCGTCTTGAACGTGTTTTGTCCTTCATGGAAGGAGAAATTTCTGTTTTGCAGGTTGAAAAACGTATTCGTTCGCATGTTAAACGGCAAATGGAAAAAAACCAACGAGAATATTATCTCAATGAGCAGATGAAGGCTATTCAAAAAGAGTTAGGAGCAGGTGATGATAGCCGAGATGAACTCTCTGAATTAGAAGAACGTATCAAGAATACAAAACTATCCAAGGAAGCACAGGAAAAAGCTGGAGCAGAATTGAGAAAATTACGGAACATGTCTCCTATGTCTGCAGAAGCGACAGTTGTACGTAACTATCTTGATTGGTTATTAGCAATGCCTTGGGGTAAAAAATCTAAGATTAAAAACAATTTAGATTTTGCTGAAAAGGTCATGAATAATGAACATTTTGGTCTTGAAAAAGTTAAGGAGCGAATTATTGAATATTTGGCCGTACAAAGTCGCGCGTCAAAGATAAAAGGTCCCATTATTTGTTTGTTAGGTCCTCCAGGTGTAGGGAAAACATCATTAGCGCGCTCTATTGCAAAGGCAACGGGACGTGAGTATGTTCGTATCTCATTGGGAGGTGTCCGAGATGAAGCAGAAATTCGTGGACATCGCCGAACATATATTGGATCGATGCCTGGAAAAATTATCCAGTCTATGAAAAAAGCAAAAAAATCTAATCCGCTTTTCTTGCTTGATGAAATTGATAAAATGGGCCAGGATTTTCGTGGCGATCCTTCATCCGCTTTATTAGAAGTTCTTGATCCTGAACAAAATGGTACATTCATTGATCACTATTTGGAAGTTGAATATGATCTTTCTGATGTCATGTTTATCACAACTGCCAATACACTTAATATTCCAGGTCCGTTAATGGATCGTATGGAAATTATTCGTATCGCTGGTTATACTGAATATGAGAAAATGGAAATTGTTAAACAGCATCTTTTACCAAAGGCACTAAAAGATCACTGTTTATCTAAAAAAGAACTCAGTATTTCTGATGGAGCACTAAGGTCAATTATTCAGTTTTATACACGTGAGGCAGGCGTTCGTAACCTTGAACGTGAACTCATGAAAATTTCCCGCAAATCCGTTACAAAAATTCTCAAAACACATCAAAAATCTGTAAAAGTTACAGAAAGTAATATTCATGATTTCTTGGGTGTTAAACGTTATCATTACAATCAGATTGAAGGAGAAAATCAAATTGGTGTTGTAACAGGTCTTGCGTGGACAGAAGTCGGTGGAGAGTTATTGACCATTGAAGGAGTTATGATGCCCGGCAAAGGGAAGATGACTGTAACTGGAAATTTACGTGATATTATGAAAGAGTCCATTTCAGCGGCAGCATCTTATGTACGTTCTCGTGCTGTTGATTTTGGTATTGAACCTCCACTTTTTGAAAAACGCGATATCCATGTTCATGTTCCAGAGGGTGCGACACCAAAAGATGGCCCATCGGCTGGGATTGCAATGGTGACAGCAATTGTTTCGGTCCTTACAGGAGTAGCTGTGCATAAAGATATTGCAATGACTGGTGAAATTACTTTACGTGGACGCGTTTTACCCATTGGTGGATTAAAAGAAAAACTCTTAGCAGCTCTTCGAGGAGGGATAAAAAAAGTACTTATTCCTGAAGAAAATGCAAAAGATTTGGTTGATATTCCTGATGATGTCAAAAATAATATGGAAATTATTCCAGTAAATCATGTGAGTGAAGTTTTGAAACACGCTTTGGTTCGTTTTCCAGACACTATTGAATGGAAAGAACCCTCTACAGGAGCTGTGCCAATCCGGTCAGAGAGCAGTGATAGTGAAGGAATACAGATTGCGCACTGATTCACTTATCTCATTTATAACGGCATTTTTTAGGTGGTAGAAGGTGTTGTTGAGGTTATTATTCTGTTTTTTGTTGGAAAAAGTGAAAAATTCCGTGAATAACTGTGATTATTGCTAAAAAAACAATGTTTTGGATAAAAATAAGACTTCTGTTTGCTGTACTTTTCAATAAACTGACCAATAACATGATTAAGTCATGTTCAGGTAATATAGGGAAAGGAAATATTTTATGAATAAAAGTGAATTCGTTAGCTCCGTTGCTGAAAAGGCAGGTGTTTCGAAAGCGCAAGCTGGTGTTGTTGTTGATGCTTTTATGGCTTCTGTAACAGAAGCTTTGGCTTCAGGGGGAGATGTTCGTCTTCCAGGTTTTGGCACTTTTGAAGTTTCTCATCGTGCTGCAACAAAGGGGCGTAATCCTTCAACTGGTGCTGAAATCGATATTCCAGCACGTTCTGTACCCAAATTTTCTGCAGGAAAAAGCCTTAAAGAAGCAGTTAATAAAAAATAATTTAAGCTACATTAAAAAAACCCGATTTATTTATAAACGGGTTTTTTTAACACATGTGTTATGCTTGTTTTTCACATAAAACTTTGAGATCTTTGCGATGCTTTTTATTTTCATGTATTGCTGGAAATATATTGTTTTTAGTCTTTTCAATAAAATATTGCACTGTATTAATTGAGCGCGGGTATGAGTTATAAAATGTAATATTAACTTTTGTTACGCTGAAGTGTTACGGTATTTATTTCAAAACAAGATCCGTAAATAATATGAGGCGGAAAACTCTGTAAAGTCTATAAAAGTTATTATATATCACCATTTACGCTTAATAAAAGCGCATGTTCGTGCCACCGTGCTATCTATTTTTCTCACTTCCTATAATGTTGCGACTAGCCCCAGATATCTGAGACGAGTGCATAAGGGATAGTTTTATTCTTTTACTCTTATACGCCAACCTTTCTTGTGACGCACCAAGAGGATAATTTTATTGATTTATTATAAAATCCTGAAATAAAAGAATCTTATGATATTCAGATTTCGCTTTCAATATTGGGATTTTTCTTGGCATTTGAGAGGGGAGAGATAGCTCCAGCTCTATCCTACAAATATTTTTTCCATATCTTTATTTCACTTGTGATATGCAAGCGCGTATTTTTCCTTCATCATACAGAGTTAAAATAAGAGAACATCACAAATTTTGAGGGAGGAAGTTAAAAACAGAAAAATTACTCTTATAAAATAATATACATTACGTAATATAAAAACTATTAATAAAGATAGTACAGTATTACTTGTGTATTTTCCATTTATTTATTTTTTTGATTATTCATAATATATTTATATGATTATTTTGTTTTAGTCATTAAATCATATTAAATTGTTGATAGCGGTAAAGTTTTTTTATAGCCAAAAGTTATTTTACAGCATCTACATAATTGAATAAATGATGAAACGTAGGGTAGTATTTATTGATTGGGGGAGGCAGTCTTTAAAAGGCTTTAGGGTGATTTTTTCATGAGGGGCATAAAGATCTATTCAGTAGGTGAGAGGCGAATCGTGTGTTTTTTATAAACAGGAGCTCTTTGATTCTTTATTTGCTAACCACTGAGTACAATCATTGAGAGCTCTCGCTGTTATGGCTTGTTTTTTTACTAATTTTTTTTCTTTACTTGGTAAGCGTTTTCCTGAATGTTTAATAGAAGCAATAGGGGGAAAGAGTCCGAAATTGATATTCATTGGCTGAAAAGATTGTGTTTCTGCTTTTTCATCTATGATGTGTCCCCCTGTAATATGATTCAAAAGGGCTCCGAATGCTGTAGTTTGTGGGGGTAGGCAAGGGGAAATATGATGATATTCGGCAGCAGCAAAACGTCCAGCAAGAAGCCCTATTGCCGCTGATTCTACATAACCTTCACATCCGGTAATTTGCCCTGCAAAGCGTAGTTGTTTTTTTTGTTTTAAACGAAGGGTTTGATCAAGAATAATTGGCGAGTTGAGGTAGGTATTGCGGTGAAGACCACCAAGACGCGCAAACTCTGCTTTTTCAAGACCGGGAATCATTCTAAAAATGCGAATTTGTTCACCATATTTTAATTTTGTCTGAAAGCCGACCATATTATAAAGCGTTCCAAGTTTATTATCTTGGCGTAATTGAACGACAGCATAGGGTTTAACTGTAGGGTTATGGGCATTAGTTAAGCCCATAGGTTTCATAGGACCATGTCTTAACGTTTCAAGTCCGCGCTCAGCCATAATTTCAATGGGGAGGCATCCATCAAAATAGGGTGTTTTTTCAAAGTCACGAAACTCTGTTTTTTCAGCATTTTTTAACGCTTCAACGAATGTTTCATATTGTTCTTTGTTGAGGGGACAATTAAGATAATCTTTTCCTGTTCCCTCAGGACCAATTTTATCATAGCGAGACTGATACCAACAAATGTTGATATCAATACTGTCGGTATGGATAATAGGCGCAATTGCATCAAAAAAAGAAAGAGCTTTTATACCGGTTATTGCTTGTAATTTTTGAGCAAGTGCAGGCGATGTAAGGGGGCCTGTTGCAATGACAACATGTTTCCAAGCTTTAGGAATTTCTTGAACTTCTTCACGTCTGATTGTTATAAGAGGGTGATTTTCAAGTGCTGTCGTAACGGTTTTTGAAAATCCATCACGGTCAACAGCAAGAGCACTACCTGCGGGAACTTTGTTGGCATCAGCAGCTTTCATAATTAACGATTTTGCTAATCGCATTTCAGCATGTAAAAGCCCTACGGCATTTGTTAATGAATCATCGCAACGAAACGAATTTGAACAAACCAGTTCTGCCAATTTATCGGTTTTATGGGCATCTGATTTTTTTTCGGGTCGCATTTCATGCAAAACAACAGAAATTCCTGACTGAGCGATTTGCCAGCTTGCTTCACACCCCGCAAGACCGCCACCGATGATATGAATTGGGATATCAAATGTCTTTAACATAATTGACTTTTAGCGTAAGCAGTTATGTATGAAAAGCATAGATTTTGTTTTTTTTAATATATTTGTTTGCTTTTTTTCTGTAATTAATGGTATAGAAACGCCGCTTGTATAAGGTTATTAGCTTGTAAGTTTGAGCGGATGTGGCGAAATTGGTAGACGCACCAGATTTAGGTTCTGGCGGGAGACCGTGGGGGTTCGAGTCCCTCCATCCGCACCAAAGCAATCCCTTAAGTGCTACGGATTTCTACGTGTCTGAAATTCCGCTTCATGGTAAATGTAACACTCGAAGTGTTAGAATGTAATGATTATTAGAGTGGGTTGATCCCTCTCCTTAGAAAAATGAAGGTGTTTAATGCAGGTTACCGAGACGCTTAATGAAGGACTGAAGCGCGAAATTAAGATCGTGGTTCCAGCGAAAGATTTAGAAGAAAAGTTGAATGAACGATTGGATGATACCAAGGGAAAAATCAAGCTTAATGGTTTTCGTCCCGGTAAAGTGCCTAGTGGGCATTTGCGAAAAATGTATGGTAAATCCTTTATGGCTGAGATTCTCAATGAGATACTCAGTGATGCACCCCGTTCTATTTTAGCAGACCGCAATGAACGTACAGCGATGCAGCCAAAAATAGATATAGATGAAGATGAAAAAATTCTAGATGGCAAGGCTGATTTTACTTTTAGTTTAAAGTATGAAGTTTTACCAAAAATTGACATTAAAGATTTTGAACATATTAAGGTTATCCGTGAAATTGCAACTATTCCTGAACAGGATATTGATGATCAAGTCAATCGCGTCCTTTCTTCTACGCGTAATTATTCTCTAAAAGAGGGGAATTCTGAAGAAGGTGATCGCATTACCATAGATTATCAAGGTAAGCTTGAAGGCATTCCATTTGAAGGTGGGGCAGATAGTGATGCACAACTGATTCTTGGGTCAAAACAATTTATTCCTGGTTTTGAAGAGCAATTGGTTGGTGTGAAAGTTGGGGATGTAAAAACGATTTTTGTTAAATTTCCTGATAATTACAGTGCGGCACATTTGGCGGGACGGGAAGCAGAGTTTGACATTACTGTCAAAGCTGTCTTTAAACCAGATGAATTAAAAATTGATGATGAAGCGGCACAAAAAGTTGGTTTAGAGTCTCTAGATCGCTTACGTGAGGTCGTTCGTGGGCAGATTGAAAGCCAATATGGTTCAGTGACACGTCAAAAAGTTAAGCGTCAAATTCTTGATGCTTTAGATGCTGATTATAATTTTGAGATTCCTGAAGAGCTTTTAGAGGTTGAGTTTAACAATATATGGGCTCAGGTTAATGATGATTTGAAAAAGGCTGGGCGCAGTTTTGAAGATGAAGGTATTACAGAAGAAAAGGCACGGGAGGAATATCGTGTCCTTGCGCAGCGTCGTGTTCGTCTTGGTTTGGTGCTTTCTGAAATTGGAATGAAGGTTGGTGTTAAAGTTAGTGAGGATGAGCTAAAAGCAGCCGTTTTTGATCAGGTTCGCCAGTATCCTGGACAAGAGAAAGAGATTATGGATTTTTTCCGTAAGACTCCGGAAGCTGTTGAAAATCTACGTGCTCCGATTTTTGAAGAAAAGGTCATTGATCATTTATTAGCACAGATAAAAGTCACAGATAAAGAAGTGACGGTTGAAGAGTTGATGAAAGAATATGACGAATCAGATGTCCTTGAAGAAAAGCCGGCAAAGAAAAAGTCAGCAGTGAAAGAAACGTCTACAGAGAAAAAAACAGCTAAGAAAAAGGCTCCTAAAAAAGCTTAATGTTTATGCAAACAACACAAGCCCGATAAAATCGGGCTTGTGTTGTAAGATTTATATCCTAGGATTGCACTGAGAGAATGGTTTTAGATAAGCCATGAGTGAATTTTAAAATATTGGTAGTGGATTGGCAATGAGCATCATTGATACGCGTACTCCTGATTCTAAGCGTTTTATTTCTGGAGTTACAGGTGATTGGGAAGTCATCATTGGCATGGAAGTTCATGCGCAAATCATATCAAATTCGAAACTTTTTTCAGGAGCATCAACCAAATTTGGTGCAGAGCCGAACAATCATGTATCACTTATTGATGCAGCCATGCCAGGTATGTTGCCTGTTCTTAATCAAGAATGTGTTCGTCAAGCGGTTCGAACGGGGTTAGGATTAAAGGCGCATATTAATTTAAAATCTGTTTTTGATCGCAAAAACTATTTTTATCCAGATTTACCGCAGGGGTATCAGATTTCTCAATTTCGCTATCCCATTGTAGGAGAGGGAAAGATTATTATATCTGTTGGTCCAGATTCGAATGGCCAATTTGAGGATATTGAAGTGGGAATTGAGAGGTTGCACCTTGAACAGGATGCTGGAAAATCGATGCACGATCAACATCCAACGATGTCTTTTGTAGATCTTAATCGTTCTGGTGTTGCTCTTATGGAAATTGTTTCTAAGCCTGATATGCGCTCATCAGATGAAGCTAAAGCCTATATGACAAAATTGCGTACGATTGTTCGTTATTTGGGCACTTGCGATGGCAATATGGATGAAGGTTCTATGCGTGCAGATGTCAATGTATCTGTTCGTCGTCCTGGTGAAGGTTTTGGAACGCGCTGTGAAATTAAAAACGTTAATTCTATTCGCTTTATTGGTCAAGCAATTGAATATGAAGCGCGTCGTCAGATTGCAATTTTAGAAGATGGAGGCGTCATAGATCAAGAGACTCGGCTTTTTGATGCCGCTAAAGGTGAAACGCGCTCTATGCGCTCAAAGGAAGAAGCGCATGACTATCGTTATTTTCCTGATCCTGATCTTTTACCATTAGAATTTGATCAAGCATTTGTGGATGCTTTGGCAGCAGACTTACCAGAGTTGCCTGACGCTATAAAAGCACGTTTTGTTAAGGAAATGGGATTGACAGTGTATGATGCATCCATTCTTGTGACAGAAAAGGCTATTGCTGATTATTTTGAAGAAGTAGCACGTGGGCGTGATGGAAAAATAGTTGCCAATTGGGTGATTAACGACCTTTTAGGGGCTTTAAATAAAGATAATCGTGAGATTGAAGAGTCACCAGTATCGCCAAATCAATTGGGAAGCATTATTGATCTTATAAAAGAAGGAGTTATTTCTGGAAAAATTGCCAAAGATCTTTTTGAGATTATTTGGAATGAGGGGGGAGATGCACGCCAAATTGTAGAAGAACGAAATATGAAGCAGGTAACGGATACAAAGGCTATTGAAAGAGCTGTTGATGAGATCGTTGCCAATAATTCTGATAAAGTTGCGCAAGCAAAGCACAAACCTGCTTTAGCTGGTTGGTTTGTTGGACAGGTAATGAAAGCAACAGGTGGTAAGGCAAATCCCCAAGCTGTTAATGAATTGGTGAAGATGAAACTTGGCATAGATTAAATTTTATGGGGTGGAGAAGAAGCCATACATATGATATCTTCTTGAAATTAAAGGATAGCACGTTAACCTATCAATTGGAATTGTAGTTGAATTTACTAGTAACTTTTTCGATAATTTCAATCGTTAATAATTTTATTCCAACGATTAATTTCATGAACGCACTAAATGAATGGAATAGCAGATGGCTCGTTTTTTTAAGCAAATCTTCACATGGTGGAATGGCAATACCATTGGTACGCGTTTTTTCACATGGCGCAAAGGTAAGCGGATAGGGGAAGATCAATTTGGAAATATATATTATGAAGGAGGACTTCATAAGGATGGTTATCCGCACCGTTGGGTTATCTATAAAGACTATTCTGAGGCCTCTACTATTCCACCAGGTTGGCACGGCTGGATTCATCATCGCTGTGAGTGTCCACCAACACAAGAGGATTATCATCCTTATGAATGGGAAAAGCCTCATGTTGCAAATATGACAGGAACAAGTGAGGGCTATCGACCAAAGGGGGCTATCACCTCCAATGGAGAGCGTTCTTGTGTGCATGAAGATTATGATGCGTGGTCACCTAAAAAATAACATGTTTTAATGTGCGTGTGTATTTTTGTCTTATTTGACTCTATGTTATGAAAAGAATTATTTTTTAAGGTGCGATTGATTTTGATATGATGAGATTTTTTTTATTGTTAGGGGTGAGGCATTTTATATATATTTTTTTTATGGGAATTTTAGTGTTTTTATCCTTAAATAATGGGGTGCGGGCTGAGCGTATTAGCAATGGAATTGCTGTTTTTGCAGGTCTTGACAAAATCACGGGACGGACCACACGTTTTGAAGTTACTCTTGGTAAAATTTATCAGTACGGCGCATTACAGGTAACACCACGTGCGTGTTATACGAGCTCTAAAGATGAACCCACGCGTACAACTGGTTTTATTGAAGTCAATGAAGTAACATTAGATAAAAAAATACGGCGTATTTTTACAGGATGGATGTTTGCAGATAGTCCTGGTTTGAACGCTGTTGAGCATCCTATTTATGATGTGTGGTTAAAGGATTGCAAACAGAATTCTCAAGATCGTCCTCTTCAATAATTAGTGTGTTATCTATTTATAATTCATTGGTTTATAATGGTCCTTTATCATTTTGCAACTTAATAGGAAGGTTCAAATTCCTATGATTGCCTCATTTAAATTTTTTATATTGAATTAATCCGGACTATTCTCTTGCACGTTACAAGTGGCGGATGTATCAATAAGACTGTCTAAGAAAGGAATAAAAAATTCTGTCATGAACTGTTTAAATTCAAAGATGCATCATTAGAATCAACATATTTTTTCAGTGTTTCATAAGAGACAGTTCTTGAATTATATCTGTTAAAGGTTGAAATGAAAGGCTTGTTTATATTTGTTAAAGAGATGAACTGACGCTTTTGCATGTATGAAGGAAACAGACTATCAAGTAAGTAATTCATCATGAAACACCAATTAGTACATCTAGAGAACGCTGTATTGGTATTTTTTCTCATAGAGATGTCGTTTTTCGTTCAAAGCGTAGAAGCAATGCAGGACATATTAATGGAAAAATTGAGATTTAAGATTCTTTAAAGTTTATCAATCGAAGTATAGCTTGGTTAAAAAATGCAATAATCAATATATTTCTAGTAAGAAAATAATGTTTATATATTTTTATTATACACCACCTCATAAGTGAGTTTGTCTATTCGTAAGTTCTTGTATATTGCATGGTAACTTCACATTTAAGTAAGCAGGATACCACTAAGTTTGTAAATCATATTCTTGATATCCATGCTTTTTAAAATCTTTTGTATAAAATACACGTGTTTTCATGTAGAGCTATTGAAAATTTAAAAAAGGGCTTCGAAGAGGCGTTGAGAAGATTCTGCATCACTGGGAATGGTATATTTATTTTGTATAAAGAATAACCCATTTTCTAAAAAATACGAGATTTCATACAATGAAAGTTTCTAGTCACCAACATGATGATGTTTCCCGATTGCCGAAACAACCTAAAGAACCCTTATTGAATGTTCCATTTATTATAGTTGTTTTGATAGCATTTTGTTTTTGTCTTTATTGCATTTCTCAGTATTTTTTTTCTCATCAGGTTTATGTTGAAAGCCTTGAGTTTTTTTCATTTATACCAGCATTGTTTAAGAGGGATCCTGTAGCATTTTGTTATACCATGGTGAGTTATTCATTTATGCATAGTAGTTTTAAACATGTTGCTCTTAATATGGTTTGGCTTTTGGTTTTCGGCTCTCCTTTAGCAAGGCATTTTGGTGTTTTACGTTTTTTAATTTTTTGGGTGTTAACGGCAGTTATTTCTGTTTTGACTTATTTTACATTTCATCAAGAAAGTACCATATCACTTATTGGGGCGTCAGGTGCCGTATCTGGAATGATGGGGGCTATTGCACGTTACGGTTTTCCTAGTGGTAATCTAGCTGTCAATGTGCAGAACGAAAAACTTTTGGGATCTTTATTATCTGTCAAAAAAGCTCTGTGTTCTAAGGGGGTTCTTGTTTATATGAGTGTATGGCTGACGACTGATTTGATCATAGGTATTTCTTCTATTTTGTTTGAAGAAAATGGCATCTCAATAGCATGGGAAGCTCATATTGGCGGTTTTTTTGCGGGTTTTTTGTTGGTTGGTTTTTTTGATGTTTCACAAAAAATTAAAAACTAGAATCTAAGATATTGATGTGCCACATAAAGAGCTATTGTTGCTGCATTTGAAACATTTAATGATTTAATATTTCCAGGCATGTCAAGGCGTGTTAAAGCGCAAACGGTTTCGCGTGTTTTTTTACGTAAACCTTTACCTTCTGCTCCTAAAACAAGAGCAATTTTATTCCCTGTTAATGCTGTTTCTAGAGGTTGGTCACCTTCTGAATCGAGACCAAAGCTTGTAAAACCTGTTTGATGAAGTTCTTGAAGAGCTTCAGCAAGGTTTCGTACGGTAATATAATGAATCATTTCCAGAGCTCCAGATGCCGCTTTCGCAAGAACACCGCTTTCGTGGGGAGAGTGACGGCAAGTTGTAATAAGTGCTTTAGCTTTCAATGCAACTGCAGAGCGCATAATAGCACCAACATTATGTGGATCGGTAATTTGATCCATGACAATGACCAGATCAGTATTGGTTAGTTCCGACAGTTTGCATGGTTTGAGGGGGAGAGTTTCCAAAACAATACCTTGATGAACAGCCTCATTTCCAACAAGCGAATCAAGATATTTGGGGGTGCATAATGTAACAGAGCAAGGATAATCTGATTCGGATATATTTAATCGTTTTAAGGCATTTTGTGTAACGTAAAGACATTTTAAAATTCTTTTTGGGTTTTCTAAAGCAGCCTGAACAGAATGAATACCATAAAGATGGATGATCTCTTGCTGTAAAGAAGCAGCTTTCTTCTTTGGGTGTGTAAAAGATCGAGAAGGAGAGCCTTTTGTATCGCGATATCGGCGACGCAAACGAGCATAATGAGAATTTTGTGATGTTTTTTCTTTCATAGCTTCTTTATAACGTGTTAATAAGAAAAATAGAGAGAAAAAATCTATAATTTAAAATTATGAGCAGGAAATTTGTACAGAATTGTATTTATTCTGTTGACAGATACAATAGTAATCGTCATAACCACTTCGCAATCAGATTGAATTGAATGGGTATTCAAGATGGTTGTCGTGATGTCTCATTGCGCGACTTTATCGGTGTAATGGAGGGGTGCCCGAGTGGTTAAAGGGGGCGGACTGTAAATCCGTTGCGTATGCTACGTTGGTTCGAATCCAACCCCCTCCACCATTCATCGAAGGAGAGTTAGTACGTGGGTCATGCGGGTATAGCTCAATGGTAGAGCAGCAGCCTTCCAAGCTGAATATGCGGGTTCGATTCCCGCTACCCGCTCCAAATGGTTGTTGATGATTAGGCAAATAGGTATGATGGAGGATATTCCATTTATAGATTTGGTGGGGTTTTCCGTCTAAGAGTTGTGGTGATTGGGCTGTTTACAGTCTGGTCAGACTTAAGTTTTGCAGAACTGTCCCTAGGTGCTAATAAAAATTAGGGAATAAAACAAGAGATTAATAGCAATGGCGAAGAGCAAGTTTGAACGAACAAAACCGCATGTTAATATTGGTACGATTGGTCACGTTGATCATGGGAAGACCTC
>NZ_JBHIPJ010000045.1:0-31839 GCF_042195945.1 Bartonella sp. AP30XZML
ATCTCAAAGGGGAACCCGCATCTCAAAGGGGAACCCGCATCTCAAAGGGGAACCCGCATCTCAAAGGGGAACTAAAAAACTTTGAAAGCGTTTAACAGTGAAGAAGCCCCTAGGCTGACAAATTGGAGTCCGCGCTGTCAACCTGTCATTTGGAAAATAATTGATGAATCCCCTTGTTTTTATCCTCTTATTAGTTTCATGTACAGATGATTTTAATAGTTGCTATTCGAACAATACAATGGTTAAAATCTATCCCACGGCTCAAGCTTGTGAACAGGACATGGTCCCGTCCACAAAAAAGTTTGCACTTTATGGACAACAAATTTTTGCTCAATGTATAAACGTACACCCCAATTTACATCAACAAGAAGTAAACTTGATCTGGTCTGTAACAAACCATGGAAATTTCCTGCTTAAAAGCCAAAACGTAAAGGACAAGCTGTCTACAGTCCAGAAAGAAGATATTTTACCAACATCGCTTCCTCTTTTGCATTCTTCTTCCACAAACCTCTTGCACAAAAAACTTTAAAAGCATAAACCCATCAGATCTCAAAAAAATAATCAATGAAAGACATGATGGATAATAAGCGAATGCAACCTTCAAAAGACCATCACACAGAGCAAAATTCTCTGCCTCAAGATCTCCCTTTAGACCCTGCTGTAGAACGAGTAAGAAAAAAACTTATGGGTTTAATGATTATTTCCGTTTTAATAACGCTTTTCCTTATTCTAACCGTACTGTTTTTAATTATTTATAAAGTGATAAAAACCGGATCAGCGCCAAAACAAACAGAGCTATCTTCCTCTCTCAGCAAAAACCCACACGTTATCCATCATACGCTCTCTCTACCGGAAAAAACACAGATTTTGTCGCAAAGCCTCTCAGAACACAATATTGTACTGAAAGTTTTAACCCCTGATGGACAAACAAAATTTATGATTTACAATTATCACACCGGTGCACTTGTCTCCATTCTTTTTGTTGAAACAACAAAAGAGAGAGCGAAGATAATGCCTCATTAAGCAAACTAACATCAATAAGCGCTGACATAGCATCCTTGAAGGTTTAAACATTTTCTGCAAGCCGGCATTATCACACGCTTTGCCAGCGCGTGGGTGTTGCCGATAATCCTTGGCGCTAGAGAGAGTTCATAAGAGCCATTTTTATTCATCCATTTCCTCACATATCCTAGCAAGGAAATCGATGAATAAAATACCTCTTATGAATGATCCGGTATCAAAAGAAGAACTGTTGCAACATTGAAAATTAAAGCAATAACGCCCAGCTTACATCTTTTATTAAGCAAAGATAACCGATGGATTTCACATTATAGAATTCATGAACACCAGCGCGAAATGGGCATGAATACATTGAAGATAAGTGTGAATTAAATAAAACAACGACATTGCGTTCTTCATAAAAGAACTGCCTCTTAAAATACACGGATGTGGTTTTCTCTATATCCCCTTACTTAAATCTCAGCAAAGAGGCAATCTTTTCTGTCAACACCCTTTGGTTAAGTCTCAATACAGCCCGTGAAAATCTAAAGAAAGTGCAAGAAGCTTCTTGAGTATATTACAATTTACTATCATGATGCCAATAACATCACCACAAGCGCTTACACAGCACCCTTCAGGTTTAAACATTTTCCTCTACTTCAAGATTGACCACTTGAGCGACGACGCATCTTTCTCTGTATTCCCTTACTTAAATCTCAGCAAAGAGGCAATCTTTTCTGTCAACAGCCTTCGTTAAGTTTCTGATACAGCCCCATGAAAACTCAAGGAAAGCGCAAGAAGCTTCTTGAGCATATTATAATTTATTATCATGATGCCAATAACATCACCACACAAGCGGGCTTACACAGCACCCTTCAGGTTTAAACATTTTCCTCTGCCTCAAGATTGACCACTCGGCGACGGCGTGGTTTTCTCTGTATCCCCTCACCTAATCCAGGCAAAGAAGAATCCTCTTTTGTTGCTGTTTTTGTTGCTGTTGATGCATCTCCATTGCTAGAGTTTTCTGCTGTTGTAAGTGAAAGCTCAAGAGATGATTCATCTTGAGTCCGTACAGTACGTCGACGAGGAGAACGACGTATTTTTTTGACAGGTTCAACATTTTTCTCAGAGAGGCAGTGCTCTTGATCTATTTTTTCATCCGATAGAGCCTCTAAAGCGTTTTCACGCGCATCCCCATTTTGCGCTTTATCATATTGGCCATTGCCATTTTTTTGCGACGACATTTGTAATACATCTGTATCACCCTCGACAGCATCCTTTTTTTCACCATCAAGATTTATTTCACCGCATTCTTGCCCATTGTTTTCATCACGATTTTCGTTTTCATCACCACGATTTTCATCACGCCGAACCGATTGAGACATTTGCCCAGTTGCTGCTAAAATAATACGCAAATAGTGCTCGGCATGTTGTAAATAATTTTCCGACATAACACGATCGCCTGCACCTTGTGCATCACGCGCAAGGCTTATGTATTTATCGGCAATTTGCTGAGCATTCCCGCGAATTTTAACATCCGGACCGCTACTTTCATAATTGCGAGACAACGGATTAGGACCGCGACGATTATTATTGTTATTACCATTATTGTTATTATTGCGACCGCGTACCCGTCTATTTTGTTGTGGCCTCATCTTTATCCCTTTTTGGAGTGTTTGTCTTATGTGTGTCTTAATTGACGCTTCCTCATTGCATTATCTTTTGATAATGCTGATCATGTTTAACATACGATTATCAAGCTATCCGCGTTTATTTCACTCAAACGAACCCTACTGATATTGATAAAAGCATATATTTTCTTGAAAATCACAAAACAGCAGGGAAATCGTAAATCAAAAATTCCCTTTTTCTCTGTCAAACAGCAGAAACCTAATGATGTTCACGTAAAATGCCAAGTGTTTTTTTTAAAATAAACCATATTTCACTAAAAAAATAATTATCTTGTGGAAAACAAAAAGGGAAACACACATATAACACCCCTGACAAAGAAAAAATTCCTGCCAGAGAATAGTATAAGCTTCCTTTTTTGCTCTAAAACCACCGCTCCTAAAAACGCCGATATCCTCTACCCCCTCGTGCATTTAACTCACAAGCACTTCCATCCCAACGAGTCACTGCGCGAACCTCTTTATTTTATAAATATAGCCTCTCTTCATCGCTAAAGCAACCCCTTGCGAGCGATAATCCACGATCGCCTCACAAAACCTCTTAACTTTTATAGATAGATTAACACGAAGTATTATTCAAGCCCTATAATCACCAAGAGATCAATCTTCTTTCCCAAACAAGTCAATGATACTATCAATTTTTATTTTAACCCATAGAGTTTTTAAGTTAATCACAGTTTTTATTTATAACAAATTGAGCTTAAAAACAAAATATTTAAATACAAAAAAATATCAAATTATGAAAAAAACGACCAATATGTCACACTTTTTTAAAAATCAGCTTCTTCTCAAAAAAATACCCTCCTCAAAGCCTATCAATAAGAATGGCCTAACGTATTTCCTTACTTATCTTTTCTGATAAAGAAAACTAGAATTATAAAACAAGCACATTTTTAAACCCAGCACAGCGCTTTACGCATGAAGAAGCCGTAAATGTTTATAAAAGGAATGTTTTTTTACTCATTTTTGTCATGTCTATTGACTTACACCCTCAAAGAATGAAGGTTCTCAAATCACACTGGTCTGTTAACAATGAAAATACTTATAAAATTCATACACTGAATTGATTTGTAATGATAATTCATATTTTTTGTGTTGAGTAAGAAAATTAATACCGTAGGATTTTTCATCCTCAATCTGTTTGCTATTGAATCAATCTCTTTTTCTTGCATGTTACATGTGGGAAAACCTGCGTGGAGTAAAAACGATAAAAAAGTGCCTCTTATGAACCGTTTCTAAGGCTAAAAGGCTGTCGAGAGGCACCATTGGGAGCGAGCAAAGTGTGAGATAGTACCGGCTTACTCTTTTTTAAACCATAAAGATGAACTTGCTTTATACATTTTATACACATCACGGGATTTTACCATTATACCATTCACCAGAACCATTACGAAATGGATTTCCCACACTCGTTATTTCCCTAAAAAAGCTCAACAAATCCTCCTGAAACTCCACCTCGCCCCCTTAAATATTTCAAGGAGGAATCCATGCCTTATATGTCACCACACCTTCCATAAAAGTGCGATATAACAAGATAAATAAGTCAAATTTCTACTGCTCTTGAGGCAGATAGTAATTTAAGAGGTTTTTATCTTTTCATCAAAATTCGCATCCTTTTAACTTTCCGTATAAAAACTTAAAAGTAATTGCGCCTTTTGCCTGTTTTATTTTCTCTTTCATTAAGAAAACAGTCTCGTAAGAGAAAATAATTTCCATCCCCAGGACGGACCCTCGTCAAACATTGTTTTTTAGCACTATCAGAAAGCTTATCCCACATTTCACGAATAGCAAAATAGGACTCACTTTCCAAATTAAGACAATGCTGATAAACCTCTCTTTTCATATCGGGCATAACGGAAGCAGAAATTTCCTTGCAATATACGCGTAGATCAAAAACAGGAATAACCAATTCAACGGGTGCTTGTTGTGTTACTTTTTTATGAGAAGAAAAATAACTAACCACCTTTGCAACAACAAAACACAAAAACACTATACAAAAAAGTATTATGCAAACAAAAGCAATCTTGCGATATAATCTTTTGAAATAAGCCTTTTGTCTTGCTCGGATTCTTTTTTCCATAAAGATTGTACCCTTTAATATCCCAAGAGAAGCTTTTACAGCAAAAAATGATAGAAGTATCTGTGTACACAATACAGGTTATAGCCGCAAACGATCAAGACTCTTATGTTAAAAGACTCTCTTTTTTATCGTATAATTCTTATCGTATAAAATTTTTGTGAAACACTTTTCTCATGCCCTTTATGAAAAAATAGGGATTATGATTTTCTTTCACCACCTTAAAAGACGAAGATTCTTCATCCATGCGGCTTTATAAACAATTCGTCTTCTTTAAGACATGTCATATTGATTTATAAAGAGTATTTATTGTTTTGCACGTTGAATGAGAAACCCTAATACCACAGGATTCTCTCATCCTAAATTTGTTTTCTGTTGGAACGATCAAAACCATGTCGCTTGCAAGTTACAAGCGGAGCTGGTATGTGGATTAAAAACTGTACAAAAAAGGCATATGCCTCTTATGAATCGTCTCACGAACCAAGGCTTTCGTAACATTGGAAACTGGAAAAATATATGAGAGTACCAACCTGCACTTTTATGAAGCATAAAGATGAGGGAGTTACCTTATAAGTTTTATACATTTCATAGGGGCTTTACCCCTATACCATTGACGAGTGTTCTTGTAAAAGGGACTTGGGAGTGGGATATCTCTTTAAAAACAAGTCCATGAATATGCAATAAATGTATATTCGGAGACAAATAATATTTTAATATTTGAGGCATTCTGTTTTTATGTGAGAGGCATGATCCCAAGAAGACACACGATACATAAAAGCATAAGGCATTATCTTCATTATTTAAATAATATTGCTATAGATAGTTTTGAAAATTATAAAGGAAAAAGATGATAGTCCGAAGAGTGATTGATATGACTTTATATTTTTTCTCAATAAGGTTGTCTTCCTATTTCAGAAATCACTCAAATACAGCCCTCATCTGGCATATATAAAGTCTAGCTTACAAAAGCTGGAATCGCTCAGAGAGTTTTGCCCTTCTGAATCCGTAAGGCTCTCATTCTTCTTTCTCTCAAACATGCTACAGCTTTGAAATTTGATGTTGATTGACAAGCAACAAAAAAAGCTCTGCACTCTCTTAAGAAAACAACGCCTTAAAGTTACATACATAATGGATTGGAAAGATGTCCTAGCTTTTTATCAAACGCGCTGTAAAACAACGAGCGTAACATATTAGCTTTGCTTATCCCAAAAATGTTCATCCCAATCTCTTGTATCCAAATCTCTTATATCTCAATCTCTTGCATCCAATTCCCTAGCCTTCAACTCCCTAGCCTTCAACTCCCTTGCATCCAATTCCCTTGCATCCAATTCCCTTGTGTCCAATGCATAAAAATCAAGTTGAAGAAAATATATGGACACCCCTGAACTCGAAAATATGAAAGGAAGGCGTGACAGAGTTTCGCGTTCCTTTGTCATGCAAAAGCATTAGACATTCTGAAACAAGCACACTTACTGTCTCGTAATGATTCCTTTTTTCTGCTACCGGTCAAATCCCTTTATTTAGAGAATTGGCTATCACAAGTTATGCAACAAATAGCGCTATATGCAACAAACAGAACCTGATTTATATCCGCATGGAATTCGTTCCAGTTTACATGATTGGCTCGCAAAATCCACTTGACTTTCCCCTTTGTCTTTTCCCCTCATGGGATCTCTATCACCATAGAACAAAAAGCGATATTTTATGACGCTTTATGGACAAAATCCCCACCGCCCGAAGAGTTCATCACATGACGAAAAAAACACTCCCCATATTCACCACACACAAACACTTCAATATATAAAACTTACATGCCTTCTATCACCGCACTCTCAAAAAGCAGCACGACAACAAGATAAGAAATTATTGATGTAAAACTCCAAACAAAGAAAAAAACGGATTTTCTAATCGAGGTAAACAAATACTGTTAAATCAACGCTTCCATTTTTGATGATGTCACACCTATGCTTTATAGCACCCCTATCACACTTCATAATACCGAAAAATTTTCTCTGCCCTACGCACTATACGCATCAGAACCAATCAAATAAAACAGAAATGCGCTATCTTCCTACTTTTTTGTTTTTGATTAAATAGCAAGATATAGCTGTAATTCTTTAAAGAGCTTCATACCATAGATTCATTTTATACATAATATCATCAACAGAATGTTTGTATGTGCTGCAGGAAGAATCCCCAGAACGCTCCATATGACCACTGGATGAAGAGCTGTTACAGGATTCTACAAGAAATGCCAGTGACATTGGAGATAACGCATCCTCGCTATCAGAATAATAAGCTGATAAAAAAGTGTAATCTTGTGAAGGAAGTGTCCCCGAATTTACTTGTGATGGAGCGGCAACAAAAAGAGAATTAAAGGTTCTAGGACCAATGACAATATCACCATTCGCTTGCCGCATAATACTTCTTGCAGAGTATATATGATTTGTATTGATTGCCCCCAGCGAAGCCCATTCATCCTGCCATAAATATGCATAATAAAGATCCATAACTTGTTCATGTTGAACAACGTTGTCAGCAGACATGGCTGTATCAAAGAGTGAGTTAGGAACATAATAAAAATTTATATCTGGAATAATTTCATATAGCCAGTACGTTTCATCAGGATTATTAGCAATCTGTTGCCGCGCCATTCTGTAAACTGCATCCATATTTGCAGTTGTAGACACAAATGCTGAAGTCTGTTGAGCAAGAGAGTGCCCAGTTACATGATGTATGATATCCTGATCATCCCCCCAAGGGGCAAAACCTCCTCCAAAGAATATAACAGATGGAGAGCGATCATCTATACGGAAAACCATATGGGGAGGATCAATAGCATATGACAGATTTACATCTGAAAAGAAAAAAAATAAAACTGTCACTAAAAATACTGAGAATGCTCTTTGAAACATTTTTATACCTTTGATATACACTCCATATTTTATACCTGTAACCTCTTGAAGCGTTACAGATATAAAAAGGGAGAAAAAACCCTATTGATCTTATTTTAAAGTGATGGCTAAAACCCTTTTTGCTGGCACATGACCCGCTTCAAAAATAACCATTACTTTTCTGTTCAAAATGACTGCGGTTTTTGCCAAATCCAAAATACTTTTTCCAACAATGTTATCACAGCCCCAAACACCTTTTTGAATGTCTGAAGTAGGGCTGATACCGTATCTGAGCTCTAGGAGACATTGTGCTCCTGCGCTAACGACTTGAACCGAATTAAGATAACCGTTTTGTTCATAAACTCCAGCATGAGAAACACCTGTTGTTAATGCTATTATCACCAAAACGATGGATATTTTTTTCAAAAAGCTTTTCATAATTTACCTCTTTTAAATTTATTGCAACGGACATGAAATGCATCCCCATGCAATCTAATGGATATTTTTAACCTCCTCGCCTCCTTAAAGACGAGAATTTTAACCAGCTTTAGCCCGTGATAAGACTGCCTCATCTCAGTCTATTCTTACCTCTATCCCCGCTGTTGCACGATTTATTTTACAGGCTCTACAGCAAAGCCTTCCCTTATTGATGCCGCGTGAATGATGACTCATGCACACAACAAAACACCGCATGCACAAGCTCTACCATTGGCGATATCTACCACTGACAATGTCTGCCACTGTTAATGTACGTGCATTCTACGGATTCAAAATGTGTCTATGATTTATTGCCTATCGCAAGCGGCATACTGTCAACAAAGACAATTAAGACACGTATTTACAGCCTCACTAAGCTTAAATCTGTCTAACACCAAACGCTAGAATGAAATTGCCATCTAAGCTCAAACGACGATTGATACAAAATCACTCAGTTTAAAATAGAATCAACTGTAGTTGAATATCTTAAGATAGATCCTCAATACCGATAACTCATGAATTCTGTAAAACATGAACGATTATACTCTGAGTAAAAACTGTAAATCAGAAAACTGCTAGGGTTAAAATAGCCTTAGTGTAGAAGATTGACCATTTTCCAAGCATCGCCTATTTAAGTCACAACGAATACAGATAATACGCTTAATTATCACGCACTCTCAGCCCTCGAATAACATTGATTGAATAGTTACTTCTGTAACAAATATCAACGAATTGCGATGTACTGTAAGCTCTATAGGCCAGCTCAACAATCTCAGGACTTTGAATATGAAATGTTCTTCCTACAATTTTTGACATTTCTGGCTCTTCTGTAGGCCTCGTTTCTAAAACAGAGAGAATATTTACCCCTTGCAAATTTTTATATGGAATGACAGAAATATTATTGATGATTTGTGAGCGAACCATTGTTCCGCCGATATCTGAACAATCATCTGAAATAGTCCACAAACGTGCAGAAGCTGGTCCAGTAAGACACAAAGCTAAAAATATTAAAATCAATTTTTTCATTATAGAATACCTCTTTTTCATTTTTGGTTGATCAAAAAAATAAATGCTCTATGGACAGGCAAATAACTATCCTGTTCACAACTATCTATCTCACTGCTTTAAAGGAGCTAAATCCCATAGAGACACAAATCGAGATGGTTAATCACCCATCGTTTTACTTTTATCCGCTTCTTCAGCGTCTTGTTTGTGTTTCACATCTTCAAGATCTTTGATAATCGTTTTCAATTGTTGTTCTAAAATATCCAAACGCTGTGTAAGTTGGAGAATATTTTGAGTCTGTATTTTATCAAAACATTGGAGATCTTGACGTGTTTGCTTCAACAGAGCATTCAAAGGAGCATGTCCCATTCTTCCGCTAGCATAAAGAACCACACGAATACATTCAGGATCATCAATATCAGCAATAGAAAATGGAAAAAGTGCCATTATATCCCCCTTTTTGATAAGCTAAACGCGTATTAAGCATTTGAATATCTTTTTCCGTTGTACGGCTCTTGCATTTCTCAGAAAACCTCTTGAAAAAATTTCCTCATCGAAAATTTTTACAAGACATTTTTTTAGATTATACCCTGTTTTCCACCTAAAATGTTGACTTTATCACCTGAAACCAAAGAAAAATGTTTGACCACCTTGCATGCTGTGTTAGCTTTCCCCAAAGGACAAAACCACACCGATCTTTAAATAATACCAATCAATAAACAATGGTTTGTCAACAATCTGGCTTCGTATCTAACAGATTTAACTTGGCTTACCTTCAAATGCATCCTTGTCATGCATCCCCTGTCCAGAGTTACTCTACAAACAACACTGCTTTAGGAATACGTACAGATGAAAAACACCCCATGCATAAAATTTTAACCGCATCTCAAACAATGGTATTTTACAACACAACGGAACAAACTATTGTCTTACAGATTTTCTCGTATCACTCTCATTCTGTTTCAAGAAGTTTCCTGACAAGTACAAAATGCATCTAAGAGAGTCAATTACTCACCATGTGTTAAACGCATCGCCAAAAGACTTCGCAAACCCAGCGCCCATTTTGAAAAAAAGAATGCTTTTTGCATACACGCTCTACCCAAAAGAGGGAGAGTACCATTTTGCCTTTTCTCGCTTTAAATAAACATATCCGTTGACCTCTTCCCGCCACCTCAAAAGACAAAGATTTTAGCCCCACATCGGTTTATAAAACAATCCAACTACTCTGAAGGGATTCCGTCTGCTGCTCACTTATATGATTCACTTGCATAAGGCTTAACCAAGCAAGCCCTCCACTGAATAGATGTCTCTTCAATACTTAAATGGATCAAGTATTGTATGTCTTATTTTCCTTATATCACCAGCTTCAATAATAGTGTTTTTATGACGGTGTTTGACGGCATAACATAATAGAATAAATTTTACCCATGGGCTTTTTGTCATCGCACAGCAGCGCTTTAAACCCAACGCTTTAAACCCAACGTTTTAATAATGTATCACGATACCACAAGAGAGAAGCATTTTGGATAAAGTCTTTATTCCTCAGCAAAAACTCTATGAATAAAGAAAGGGTTTTTGTTCTCCCCCTACCTTCAATAATCACTGTCTTGATCCTCTAACGAACAATAGGCAAACTTACCTTTAGACATCCAACAAAGGCAGCACAAAAAATAAAAAAATAAAGAGAGTTGAGTTTTTTTCTAAAGCGCCTCAAAACTTTCTACACAATATATTCTATAAGACTTTATATTCA
The DNA here is from genome assembly GCF_042195945.1 of Bartonella sp. AP30XZML. Classification (NCBI taxonomy): domain Bacteria; kingdom Pseudomonadati; phylum Pseudomonadota; class Alphaproteobacteria; order Hyphomicrobiales; family Bartonellaceae; genus Bartonella; species Bartonella sp. AP30XZML. Next base: position 10,894 of record NZ_JBHIPJ010000045.1, read on the forward strand.
ATAAGACTTTTTTTCATAACAAATATTTTGTAAGTATTTTTATCTTTCTCTCAAAGCTTTCATTCTCAGGCTTTGACAGCATAAACCACCGCCATATTGACGGGGCGTGTTTCATCCCCCCCTGTTTTTTGCAACAAGACCTTATGTTCATGCTCTCCCGCAGCCTTCGTTAACCGATCTTTATTGTAGACTTGAGCCAGATTTCTATAATATTCACCGTGATTCATATCCCAAACTACCTTTTCAATCATTGGATAACTATGCTGGTGGTTACCTGTCGAATCTGTTTTTCCTTCATGGGTATGAGATTTAAAAGACTCTTCTTGTCGACTTCCCAAGCGACGTCCTTTATCAATTGCTTTTCCACTATCGAGCCCCCGTAAAAACATTCCACGCAAATCGGGAACATTGAATGTTGTTTGCCCATTTCCTTTTCCCCATGTTTCTCCCAGAACAGCAAAGAGATTGGCATAGTTCCTTCGCGAATATTCTTTACCATCACACAGTAACCATCCAGAGGGTATTTTTTCTGTAGCAAAAGTCCCGATAAATCCAGAAGAAAAAGTTTCAGGCAAAGGAGGAAAGGGCGGAATTTCAGGAAGTTTTATAGTAGGATTGGTTAAAAACCAGCCATCAGCATTTTTTCCGGCAATATCACGCGTATAGACAATTTCATAAAGTCCCCCTTTTTGAATTTCTCCGCCCTTTAAAGGCATAATACCCTCTGGCGTTGCCATATAAGTTGGTCGTGGTAGCAATTGATTTAAAGAAATATTTGTTATTCCTCTGTTGACGCCTTGTGCTTTAAAGCGCACAACAATGCCATCCATATAAGTCTCAAAAAAAGACTTTGTTGCCAAACGAAGTGACGTTCTCTCGTTTTCCACATCGACAGTAAACTGTGTTTCAATCCCGCCTCCATTATCCAACAAATATTCTTTGATGCGTTGCATCATAGCGCGAGCACTATCATTGACTGTGCTTGGTGGTTGCCCTTCTGCCCAGTTTATATTCTCGTCGACATAAGCATTTTCTGATGCAACAATTGACCAATCATAAATCGAACTCATAGAAGATACTCTTTTTTCAAAAAGGGAAAACGAGCAAAAAATGAAGAAAAGAAAGCCGCAATTTTATTTTTAGATGCCGATATTTTCTCCATTTTCATTTTTTCCATTTTCAGTCCTATTTTGTCATAATCAACATGTAATAACTTTGTTTTCGCATTGACATAAACAGCTTCAGGGTTCACACGCAACACATCTTGCGCCATAACGCCCTGATAACGTTGTGGATTTCCCTTATAATTAAAGGTATAAAGTGGATATCCCTTTTTCTGCCCCACAGGGATAATATTTTCTTTTGTTCTCACATCACAAAGCCCTAAAATTCCTCCGACCAATCCAAGTACTTGCTGCGCATCACGCAATGGATCTTTTGTCACAGAAGGCATTGTCGTGGATTTTCCTGAAGTCGTTCCGTAATTTCCAGCAGCCTGTGTTCCTACCTGTAACAAACTTTGCAATCGGTTCCAATCTTGATTATCTTTTTCTGACCATTTTTGGCGTTCAGCATCTAAGACATTTTGGCGGTTTATATCTTGAATCATACCCCCTTTCAAAGCATTGCTTTGCACGTTACTCTGTCCTTGATAATAGCTATTTGCCGCATTAACTTGATCATTCTGAGAGCGATCAATCATCTGGTTTGCATTCATCATATTGTTAATATCTTGATTATATTGCTGTGCTGCAGCATTTGTTGCCAAGGCGCCTAACTCATCGGCCAGCACACCAGTATGAGCCCCAGAGCCATAACGTCCTGCTCCCGACATCGATTGATTAATTGCATCGGACGTTTTATTCAGAGCATTTTGCAATGCAGTATTAAATTTACTATTGCTTCCAATCCAGCTTCCCTTAGCCATACCGGAAAGATTTGTAGCGCTGTTGGTTGGTGCACTCAACCATTGCGTTACCGTTGGATTGTTATAGAGCCCTGCTGCTTGTTGTAAACCGGTCAGCGCATTTTTTGTCATATTGCTAAGACCAGCGACTCTGTCTCCCTGATAAACGTTTCCGCCAATTCCCTTATTATAAAGTCCAAGTGCATCAGCACTGGCTTGTTTAAGAATATCAGCCGCCCAAGCAGGTGGAGCATTTGTTTGTGTTGTTGTCTGCACTTGAGGTGTGGTTTTTCTACTCATGGGTTCAGAACCTTTCTATATTGAATAAGATTACGAGAATATCCGTGATGAGCGAGCTTTTTCGCCCATCCAGTTCTTCCAAACATGTGCATTTCTTCAGCATTAATTGTTCGCGCCCATTTTTCGACTTCATCAATCAACTTGACCAATTTCAGCCCTCCCTCTCCAGCAAGATCAGAGAGAATGACGCATTTTTTCCCCGTATGGGTTATTTCAACTTTGGTAATTGCAAAAGCACTAAATTGGATTTTATTTTTTAAGACAAGCCACAATTGTGCTTGTCCTGTAGCGATTTCTTCAGCAATTTTTTCCAGACAAACATCATCCGGAAAGCGCTGAACATATTTTTTCAATGCAGTATTGAGAGCCTCTTGATAGGGAGCTATTTTTTCCCATGGCCACCGCTCTGTCAGATGAGCAGAATATAAATCTTGACTCTCTTGCATCATAATTTTAGCTCTTTTAGCTGTGTCACTCATCTCCCCTCAAATAACATCCCCCTACGCATTTCACGCATTCCATGCCCCCCGCACAATAAAAGAAAAAAGTCTCCATCATCCCTTTGTCACAACAAAGGAGGAACTTTCTTCTTTATAAAAATAAACCATGGTGCAGCCTATTTTTCCTTTATCGCAGAAAAGCATGAAACATAACGCACCACCTTGTTCCTTTGTTTATAAAGGTTTGGGAAGCCTATGGGGCATTTGTTCTTTAATAATAGAGGCTTGAGCCTATCGCATGGTATTACAAAAGGACATGCCTATCGCATGCCGGCCTGCGTCAATTCCACATCAAATCCAGTGACATGAGTCCAATTCACCCCTTCAGGAATACGCAATTTAAAGCGATAAAACCGTGCCCTTGCGCGACAATGAATTTGTCCAGTATTATAAGAAGGCTGTTTTTCTGGTAACCAAACAGTTTCCTCTTCAAGAGATTGTCGAAAGCGCATTCCCACAGACAAATAAAACTTTCCACTATTGACTTGAGGCATAATATTTTTCACCCGTGTTATCATGCCATTTGTCTGCCCCATTTCTTGTGATGTCACAATACAAGCCATAGGACACCCAGAAAACGAACCCAATCTTCCCTGTTGATCAAATGCCCCCAGAATAGGCGATTCATTTTTCCAAGCTTTACTATCAAGAGAAAAGGATAAATCGTCAATATTCTTAGTCACAAAATCAAGACCTTCCAGGGTTGTTCCGGCTAAGAAAATAGGCAATACCATTTTGATATCGACGAGAGCTTTTGTCCATTTTTGCAACCCCCAATCATAAATGAGCAAGATACGTTTATGAAGATTCTCATCAGAATCAACCATCCAATAAACACGATTATACACCCCATCGATAGCAGCAGATAGAGTGTACAGATTATCCTTCCTTGATTTTGCGGTCATCGTTCGATCGACTTTTTCGAACCCAATGGGTATAATCTGTCCCTCATTTGTTATTTGATAAAACCCGCCCTCATCGGCAAAGAATGCTAAATCGCCTCTACAAACAATTGATTCAGCATTTTTTGCGCCTCGTTTATCGTGGATTTTTTGGAAACTAAAAATAATCTTAGAGCCAGGGATAAAAGAACCGGCATAGATTGCAGAACGCATAAAGATAATTGGATTTGTTGTCTCCGTTGCCCCTTGGACGAATCCGCCATCAGGAAAATCTTGATAATCACAACTTTTTTTCCCCACGGTCCAAAATTCAGCATCATTTAATCCAGACCAATGAACCCTTCTTGGATGCTCGGTTAATTTCATCAAACAAACGAAATCTCCCCAGATTCGAACAACCCCTGCCTGTGGTGGATTTCCTCCTAAATTTCTAAATGTTTTATCATGGTTAATATCAATCACTTGTGGTTTATCATTGGCATTCACCGCAATGATAAAATCACCAAACAAAGCAAAAGACCACGGAGCATCAACATTAGCCAGATAAGATTTTCCTTTTTGGCTAATATCTTTCCAGTTCATTGTTGTATTATCAAGTAAGTAGATTTTATCTCTTGTCCCGACAATAATAGAAACCCCATTTTTTGTTTTAACCGCAAGAGTGCCTAAGATTGGCTCCGGACAAGGCTCTGATAAAGGTTCAAAACTTGGCATAGGGATATAGGAGCCATCCGCCGGGAGCACATTAACAAGTTCATCGGTAAAAATTCCATTGATATCCGCCACATCGGGTCGATAATCAGCGATTGGGAAAAAAGCCATCAAGACCCCCATAAAATCTTTGAAGAGCCCAGTGCCATTCAAAACACCAAGGCTTATTGATAATAAAAACCACAAAAGCCCTTAAAACTCTAAAGGCATAAAATTCAACAAAACAAACAACCTAAAGTTGTTTAACACACCGAAAAAACGATACCATAAATAATAGCCACCCCAGCGCCATCCACCAGCGCCAAACCAAAATCAACTGCCCGCAATCACATCCCCATACCCCACAATGACGGGGGAAAAAGCCATTAAGCCCCCCATAAAACCTTTGAAAAGCCCAGTGCCATTCAAAACACCAAGGCTTATGGATAAAAAACCACAAAAGCCCTTAGAACAAAACTCTAAAGGCATAAAATGCAACAAAACAAACAACCTCAAGTTGTTTAATTCATCGAAAAAACGATACCATCAATAATAGCCACCCCAACGCCATCCACCAGCCCTTCACCATCAACACCCAACGCGCATCCAACCATAAGCGACAAACCAGCCACCAGTGCCAAACCAACCTTCAACGCCAGCCATAAACGATTTGGAAAAAAGTCTTTTAAAAACGCATTGGGCGAATCTTTGAAAAACCTTTTCGGCGCGATGTTTCAATGCGCAAAGCTTGAAGCTGTTCTTGAAAATCTCTGAAAGAAACGGCGGCATATTCAGGATCTTTAAGAATATTTTTATAAAGTTCATATTTTGCCCGTGCTTTAATAAGATCAAAAGCATAAATCAACCAAGGATTATCGTCTTCTCTCAACTGTTCATCAGCAAAATGAACAGGAGCATAAGAAAGCTGTACAGTTTCCACATGTTCTGGTGTTGGAAAGAGTCCTATTTTTTGATCAAGGTACGTATAAAAGAATGGCGTTCCTAGCGCAGGATGCATACCATATTGTTGATGCAACACTTCCAAGGGCTTAAAGAACAACTTTGTTGGTGTTGCATCCTTTGTTACTAAAAAGACGCCCTCCAAACTCTTTTCTGATTCAATAAAAACCCCCTCTTCTTGCCCATACCATGTTTTACCACTTTGTGTTTTAAACGTCCTTTCTCTTTTTTCATTAAAGAAAAAGGGTTCGCGTTCACACAAACGCAAAGCCGTAAAAATTGAATCTTGAATTTGCAGGGAATATTCCGCTGTTGTATCGTCAATTTCATCTTGAATAAGCGCGACCATATAAGCAAAAGTTTTAGAATGATCTGAATGTGTAAGGTTTAGATTTTGGGGATCAGTGGATAAAGTGGTCATAAGCCTGTCCTTGTTTCTGGAAGCATTTTAAATTTTTCCCCCAACAGATCCCTCTTGTTGGGGGAAGAGAGCAAAAATTCGCTTTAAGCGGGTGCTCCATAAGTTGGGATGACAATAGTGCCAAAATCCTGAGCCCCTTGCGTACTTCCTGGCAAGGTAAAGCAAGTTTTTTTCATACCAATAATGGTTTTTGCCGCGACCCCGAATTCTCTTTCATAGTCGAAGAGTTCTTCCACCAATTTATAGCGTGTTGCTCCTCGATCTTTACCAAAAGCAATCACAGCACTCTGCGCACCAAGCAGAACAGCACGACGCACATTTGGCACAGCTTTATTTGCCGTCCCAGATTCAACCCCTTCGGTAATATGTTCAGCTTCGCGCAAAACCACACCATTATACATGCCCAACGATCCATCATAGAGCGGATTTTTGATACGACTTCCACTATAGATTGCCTTGGTAATGTCGAGCCATTGCCCCGCATCTGTATTGGTTCGCAATTGTGTCACTTGGGTTGGATGGAGATAAAGCACATAGACATTTTCCCCATCGAGCCGCACAGGTCTAATTTTAGGATTTGCCAATTTAGCCCGTTCAACTGCTTTATCAATCAAGCTGAGATCAAAAACATCGTCTTCTTTTAAGTCCTCATCTTTTGCTTTATCATTAGGACGTACCACACGTTTATTGGTTGGTGCCGTTGGCGCATTAAACCCATAATGGACAGGTTTAAGAGTAATCGTACGTCCCTCAAAGTTAATTGTTTTTGCGGTATACCCGCAAACTTGAATGAAGAACATCATACTCAGACGATCTGCATACCAATCAACCAAACCATTTTTTGCCTCGGTGCGCAAATCATGAAGAATTCGTTGTTGATCAATCGTTCCCTCATTTTTGACACGCACAGCATGAACGAGTTCATTAATTGCCAAGCGATCATTGAGAAACTGTAAAGCTTCTTCATTGCCTTCCAATGTCTGCCCTTCGCTCACCCCATCGCCTAGCAACTGCACACGCAAATTAAAGCTAATAGCATCCCCACTTGCTTTCGTAGTTTCATCTTTTAATTGTACGATACTGTTTGAATCATTTCCAATCAACGGTGCAATTGGAAGTGCTTTTGAGACTTCTTGGTTTAGTAATTTAGACCATGTGCGCACTGCCATTGGGTCATTAAGTCCGATATAAGTTACAGTCATTTTGTCCTCTAAAAGTTTTATTGACATAAAAAACCCGGCAAAGCGCCGGTTGTTAAAACACCACATTTCATTTCAAATGGTGAATATGTTGTTCGTGAGTTTTATCTAATTTCTGTTAGCGTCTGCCTCCCCCTTATAAGAGCTCTCCTCTCCACATCCGTGTTTGAGAAATCCCCCCGCATTCTCCTGCGCCAAAAGCCGCTCCACGTTCCCGCAAAAAGCACCTGCCACATTCTTGTTTTTAAAATTCTCTCCCACCCATTAAACGATTAAAAGCAGCTTTATTTTTAGGTTCAGAAACCCAAGCGCTAAACTCTGCTTCTGACATTTTATCAAGCATATCCAAAGAAATCGGCCCATTTGGCGTCAAGCCGTTATAAGCAGCAAGAGTACGTGCAGAATTGTGTCTTTCCTGTAAATTTTCACCCATGTTATTGGGAACATTTGTGTAGCCAATTTTTTGTGCAATAGAGTAAATCACTTCAGCCGGATTTTGATTTTTTTGCGCACAATCGCGCAAGATCTGCTTCAACTCATCACCAATCAACGCATCAATATTTTTGGGATCGGCCATCTCAGGATAGAGCGAAGCACAAGCTGCCAACTGTTTAGCCCGCGTTTCATAAATAAAATCAGCTGCTTGATCAAAATCATCATGCTTTTGTTTAACACTGGCAACAGACTGCTGAAAAAACGCATGCAACTGTTCTGCTTCCAAAGCAAGAGAAGGCTGTTGTTTTTCATGTACAAGCCCTTGTTTTTGGAGTGTTTTTCCCAACCATTGCATATAGCCCATAAAGTCTTTTTGTGGATCTGGTGGAGCATCTTCTCCCCCTTGAACCTCTTTTCCAGCCTTTTGCGAAGAGTCCTGTTGTTGATGCATTTGCCCTTGAAAATTATCTTCAAGAGTTTTTTCTTCTCTTCCAATTTCACCATCTTCTCCCTCTTGTGTTGAGACCAGAAAATCTTGTTTCAATTGGTTTTGTTCTGCCGGCGTTAAGTGTTCTTGATCCATGACATTAGCCTTCTCTTTTTTTTAACAATAAAATCAAATTTTTCAGATAAAACAGCCCATAAGCATTTACCCCTCAATGCTCTCTCATCATTTAGCACCAGCATTCCCCCATGGCTCCCCCACCATGACAGCAAAACTCCTTCTCCACCCTGCTTTTCCCAACAGTCCTGCCCTACAAAACAGTTCTTTTGAGAAAAGGGAGCCCATGCACTACGAAAATCGATAAGCAATTTATGATATATGGCGTTTATCAGAAGTCACGCATGACAAAGTGTCCTATTATTGAGCCTTTAGTGTCTGCAACATCTGCATTATCTGGTCTGCCCCCACATTATCCCCCATCTGCGCTGAGGCATTTTGCTCTTCTTGAAAAGAGTTTTGCGCCTTTATCGCAATTTTATGAATAAGTGAAGCCGGTAAAGGCGAATAGCGTAAGAGATCGAGCATAATCTCAGGCGTTGCAAAATTTTGCATCAAAGGCAGCAATTGCATGATCAGTGCAAAAGTACGCTCTTTTTCATTAAGACTTGTTGGTGCATCATCCACGACAATATCATATTCCAAACTTGTCACCATTTCGCGTGTCAGCGGCACATACTGGGCATTTTCATCACCGGCAATACGCACCAACCGCCCATCGGACAGATAATTTTGAATAAGATAGAGAATAATTTTCCCCTGTCGTTGCCGATATCGACGCAACCCATCAAAAAAGGAAGCCAAAAGATTAAGTGACGATTGTCGCCGTTGTTGTTCAAGAATGCCAGGCTGATTGACAGCTCGCGTCCCAATAAATTCAGAAGACAACCCCGTCACCTGTTCGAGAGCGCTCTTTGCTTCATTAAACAATTGGAAAAACCCTTGCGGAAATTGTGCCACGGGTTTAGGCTGAATTCTTCCCCCAGACACAGCACCACTTTTCAACCAAGTAATACTATCGGCTCTAGCCCAACTCTCGAGGGCTTGTCGATCATCATCAAAAGCATCGCGTTCTGCCATAATTCCGCCTTTTGATTGGCTATTGAGCAAATGCATCACTTGACTAAAATATTTGTTTGCCCACCGTTGCGGATCTTTTGTTGGCTTAACAATTCCGTAAAATTGCCGGCTTAACTTATCAAAAGTACCGGTAATACACTCCCATCCCAATTGATTGGGTGGAACCAAGGGCTTATCAGGCGCTTCAAGCAGCTTTCTACCTAAAAATGCCCGTTTGACAATTTTTCTGTTCAACCTTGTTGCCTGAACATGAGGAAAGGTTTTGCTTAAATTTTGGAAATCCTGCTCTGAATAATCGACAAAATTTCCACTTAGAGGCTCGAGAACTTTATAAACCACCTCGCGTTCAAACCAGCGACATTCTACCAATGTCACCATTTTAGGACGTTGATAGCCGCTCCCCTCTTCTCCTTGATACCCCCTCTCGGACTGATAACTTTGTGTCATCCCATCGCTGGTTGAATGTAAAAAACTCTGATGTTTAACCCAATCAGCATTAAGATCGCTCCAATGAACATTGGGAAACATTTCCTGCGCCACAGCAAGGGGTTTTTCATCAATATACCATAAGCGTTGTGCATCAATAAGATTAGGCTTGACAGAACTTGCATCCCACACCATTTTCATAGGGTCTAAGCGTGCAATAATTGGTTTTCCTTGTGGATCTTCTTCATAATCAAGGCGTGTATCTGTCCACCCCATTCCGCAAATAATTGCATCTTGAAAGGCATCAGAATCTTCGTATTCCCCATCGGCTTCATCACGAAACCACTCAGCCGCCCCTGTCAGAATCTGGTTCGCAAAAGCTGCCCCTTCTTGTCGTGGAATAAATTGCACTTGCCTTTTATTATTGCGCTCAGCCCCAATCACGGCATTAATTAAAGGCGCAATACGGTTAAAAGTCATGACCGGTCTGTTTTGTTCGTGCAAGACAGCCAAGTCTTGCTCATTCCATTGCCGTCCATTATAAAAATCGTAATCTTCCTGGGCATTTTTTCGCCATTTTTCGACATGATCAATATCATCCTGATACCAACCCACGAGTTTTTTAAATAGTGCTTGATTTTCAAGCGTTTCGATTTGATTAAAAGAAGAATCTGTAGACATATTCATTAAAAAGCCATCCATGAAGTTTGAGAATGGTGAAACGAGCGATAAGGTTTTTTTCGCGCTTTAGCATTTGGCTGTTCATAAGCCACACACATCAGTCCAAAGGCATCGGCCCCATGGCTTGCCCAATCATGTTCAGCGCCTAGTCCGATATTGCGCTGTTCGTCGCGCTTTTCATGATACCAAGCAAGCGCTTTTCTGCCCGCACATGTCGTTTCACGATTAAACCATAGTGCAGGAAACAACCGCCTTACGGCTTCGATACGCATTTTCACAGCGCCTGTTCCTTGATTAGGAATTATTTTGGTTTGAAAACCGGCTTGTTGAAGGGCACTTTCAAAACTCACATTATAGACACGATCTTTTGTTGCGCCATCATGAGGCAAGACCATAAGAGCCTTTTCATATCCCCTTTGAAAGACCCAGCCCACATGCTCTGAGAGAGGTTGTCCTTGGGCTTCATAATAATCGAGCACTCGGATTTCCCGTCCAACAAATTGCGCCACCCACAATGCGGTAGCATCGGCCTTTGCTCCTGTTCCCCCGATATCCCAAAAGATTCTCACCTGCATCAAAGGATCACGTGGAACAGTTGTAATCCGCCCTTCCATTTCGGCTTCGAGAAGACATTTCTGATAATAAGCCCCTTGGACAGCTTGGAGATATTCGCCTTCCCAAATATGGTTATACTGCTCTGGTCTTTGCTGCAAATCGTCCATTCGATCACGATTGAGTTTTTCAGGAAATTGCGGATTATCACGCCAATTGATTTCCACCCCTTTGATATGAGGATTATCGACATTTCGGAAACGCTTTTCCACGGCTGCATTTTCATGGCATGGGTTCCATGTCACCCATAATTCTGCATTCCAATCTTTTCCTTCTTCGCGCAAAGTTGGAATAAGTGTTTGCCAAGCAGTTTCTGTCACGGGCTCGGCTTCATCGACCCAACAAAGGAAAACGCGTCCCATTGATTTAATACTTGCAATATTTCGATCAAGTCCAGCAAACACATAGACAATCCGTCCATCTTTTGATTTAATATATTTATCGCCGATTTCATAATAATCTTGTAAAAAAGGATAAGCTTCGATAGCGCGTTTAATTTCTTCCAAAGAACTTTCATTAAGAGAATTTTGAAATTGCCGTGCACAAAGAATAATCCCGCGTTCTCCAGCCATTCCATGGCGATATCCCACCACAGCCGACATCAAAGCAAAAGAACGTGTTTTTCCAGAACCGCGTCCTCCCCAAGCGGCTCGCACATCGGCATTTCCAGTAAAGACAGGAATAAGCTTTGGAATAAGAGCTACTTGAGCTGTTTTCTGCTCAATTTTTTGAGAAATTTTCTGAACAGTTGTCATTATAAATTTTCATACTTTAGCAATAATTGCGCTGCACCCTTTTGCTTATCCCAAGTTTAATGATCCCAGAGCAATTGAACGAAAAGAGCAATTGAACGAAAAACGCCCTTCTCAAAAGCAGCACTTTATCTTTTCTTCATCCTAATATTCAATAAATTTCACTTTTTTGCATGAGATCCCCTTGCCCCCACCTATGCGCCCCAAGCCCCCAAAGTCCCCGTCCCCTCGAATACTGTACCCCTGCCCCCCACAAAAGCACGGTATCCCCCCCCAATTTCACCACACTCTTCCCAAAGCCCCTAAAAGCACAATACCCTGCAATATCATGCCACTCACGCGTCCCCAAGCCTCACACTTATCTATCTCTCAAAACACCCCCAAGATACCTCTGCCCCCAGCATAAGATCTCAAGTTCCAACCCCTTTTTATCCATAAAACAGTGCCCCCTTACGTATCACCCCCAGACACCCTGAAAGCATCATCCACTTCAATACACAACCCTTACGCATCATCCCCCAAAGCTGTCCTTTTCAAAATGACATCTCCTATCATCCACTTCCACTCAACATTTTCCAATATCACAAGCTTCAGTTTCCGAAGGATCACGCTTCAGGATAACACTTCTCTGGTCCGCTATTTTTTGCATTCACTGGTACAATCTCGATACGCGAAACTGTTTTANCGGTTCACTATTTTTTACATTCACTGGTACGATCTCGATACGCGAAACTGTTTTGACAACCCCGCCCCTTCAATAACGAGAAAAAACAAAACCTTTACAAGAAACCCAAAGCAGCAGATAGCATCAAACGCTCTCCCCCATGCCTTTCTGGCATCACAGCCATACTCTCCCACGTGTACCACGTCCAGAACTCTTGAAAGCTTCATCCACTTCAATACACACCCTTACACATCATCCCCCAAAGCAGCCCCCTTCCAAAATGACATCTCCTATCATCCACTTCCACTCAACATTTTCCAATATCACAAGCTTCAGTTTCCGAAGGATCACGCTTCAGGATAACACTTCTCTGGTCCGCTATTTTTTGCATTCACTGGTACAATCTCGATACGCGAAACTGTTTTAACCTGCCCTTCTCCAGCCTCCTGAAGAGGCAACACTTTTGCAAGAAGCGAAAAAAACGGTACGGGATTATTGAGAGCATGATACTGAAGATAAGACACCAGCCCATCTTCACCATAGTGATATCCAGCCTGCTCCGCCGCTGTCAAAAGAGCTTCATTAAATCGCTTTGTTGTTTTATTTAAAGCCCCTTTTTTTCGCCCTCTTCGACGTAAGGGAAGACAATGTTCATCTACCATCATCATGTTCCTTCCAACTAAAGAGAAACCAAAACCTCAAACACAAAAAATGACATAAAAATCAGCAACAAAATTTGACAAGCATTCAAAAATTAAAAAAATGGGACACACCCAAAAAGATAAGAGCCCACATAAAGCCCAAATCCTCCGCTTCATTTTACAGATTCACATTTTTACGCTTTTACATCATTACAGAAAAAAGCCAAATGAAACTCAAAAACCGCCATCCCCACGCCCCTCTGTAAACACGGGTCTGTCAACAAGCTGATTTCTCGTCTATCAGATTTCCCTGCTGATTATTTCATATGGCTATCCCACACTTCAAAGAATGGTGTTTCATCAAACACGCCAGATAAGCTCTGATCTACAATTCGACTTCAAAAAGCAAATTTTCCTCTGCTGAATAAAGCTTCCACCCCGCACCGGTTTTAAACTATCATCCAACCTCTTCCCCAGTAAATTCCCCTACTAACATCAGATTACCACCCCCCCAAACATCCCTATTTTACAATATAACAGACTAGAAAATCTTTTAATTGTTCTTGCCAATCCCTTGAAATTACTTTATCACTCAAAGGATATATTGATCGTCCACGCAACGATCAATAAGGGATAGTAAAGCCCTAAGCTCTAGCGTAAGAATGAACCCACTTTGTGGGTGTCCCGGGATTCCGGGAGTTTTTGCTATGTCCAGGTGTGATAAGCACTAAAAGCAAAAATGCTGACTAGAGCTCAGTACTTTACTACTCCCGGAATACCAATGCGAGGGCGCTCGCAACCGGAGGGGAGCTTGAAGTGCAAACTAAAAATTCACATTTCAATGATATTTTAATAGGTAAAAGAATCCGTCACAGACGTATTTCAATGGGGCTTTCTCAAAAAGAGTTAGGAAGCCATTTAGGTGTCAGTTTTCAACAAATCCAGAAATACGAAAAAGTTTTAAATCGTGTAAGCGCGGGGTGTTTGCTCGAAATTGCTAAAAAACTAGAGGTTCCTATGAACTTTTTTTATGCGGACCTTTTAACAGCAGATATTCCCACAAAAGAACATGCCTTACACCACGATCAAGACACCTATAGCGAAAAAGAATACGCCCTTTTAAAAAACTTTAGAGAACTCCAGCCGAAAAAACAAAAAGCAATTTTGTGGTTAATTTCTGATTAAGCAAAAGCACACCCATCAACATCCCTCACCAATATATCCAACATCCTTTAAATATAAGCTTCAGATCACGACACCTCAAAGAAGACAATTTTATCAGACACGACAGATAAGCCCTGCCCTAAAATATTCCCTCACACACCTTTCTCCAGTCAACACCTTAACACCCCTCTTCATCCCAGCTTTCTCCGCTCCATTCACAAACGTGTCCCCTAGTTCTCCATATTCCATACCATGAAAGCATACACAAAGCATAAATCCTTCACTTCAATTTTACAGATTCACGTTTTTACGCTTTTCCATATTTACAGAAAGCAGCAAATGAAACTTTTCCCCCAGCGTCTTACACTGCGTTGTCAAGAATCCGACATCTTGTAGCAGTTTCCTCCTACCAAGCACTTAGACAAATCAGCACACCATACCCCTCAAACAACGTTAATGCACCACATTCAACAAGCAAGCCTTTTCTGAATATTCTTACACCCGTCTCCCTCCAACACAAAGAGCGAAAGCTCCTACAAATACCGATCAATTCCGCTTCGAAGCAAAGACCCCACTCAAAAGACAAAGCTTCACACACACACCAAAAAGCTTCCCCCACAGCGCCAATTTTCACATGCTTCATCCTAGCTTTCCACTTCATTTGCAGACTCGTTCCCCAGTCCTCTCACCCCCTTCCATGCCAAGACAAAAGCATACAACACATAAATCCTTCACTTCAATTTTACGGATTCACGTTTTTACGCTTTTACATCTTTACAGAAAACAACCAAACGAAATTTCAAACCAGCCCACCACTCAATAAACAAGAGTCTGTAAACAATTCAACTTTTATCGCGTATATTGCACTTGGGAAACACCCCTCACCACCCCTCAAAGGATACTGTTTCACCAGACACGGATAGATAACCCCTACCCTCAAATATCCAGACACTCTCACAAAAGCACCGTATAAATTGATATGCTTGAAGATCCGTCGACGGCATATCCTTGCCTCTAATGCCCCCATCTCACCCTACCTCAAATGACAATATTTTACAGCATAAGGCATAAGAAGATAATGAGACAATTTTTAAGATACAAAAAAATGCTCTCATTTTCCAAATCTTTTAATTGTTCTTGCCAATCTTTTGAAATTACTTTATCAATCAAAAAGTGCTTTGGTCGTCTACGCAGCGATCAATAGGGAGTTGAAGCCTGAAAAGCCTAATACATGAATTTGTCCCGCTTTGCGGGTATCCCGGAATTCCGGGAGCTTTTGCTATGTCCAAGTGCATCTTCGCACTAAAAGCAAAAGGCTGATTAGGCTCAGTACTTTCAACCTCCCGGAATACCAATGCGAGGGCGCTCGCAACCGGCAGGGGGGGTTGAAGTGCAAACAAGAAATCCACATTTCAACGATATTTCGATAGGCAAAAGAATTCGTCATAGACGAATTTCAATGGGACTTTCTCAAAAAGAGTTAGGAAGCCAGTTAGGTGTCAGTTTCCAACAAATCCAAAAATATGAAAAAGGCTTCAATCGTGTAAGCGCAG
This sequence comes from Bartonella sp. AP30XZML, assembly GCF_042195945.1. Taxonomy (NCBI): domain Bacteria; kingdom Pseudomonadati; phylum Pseudomonadota; class Alphaproteobacteria; order Hyphomicrobiales; family Bartonellaceae; genus Bartonella; species Bartonella sp. AP30XZML. The sequence continues at coordinate 26,282 of NZ_JBHIPJ010000045.1, forward strand.
GACGGTTACAAGAAATTGCCAACATCTTAAAAGTTCCCATTACCTTTTTTTATGCCGATATTGTCACAAAAGAAAATTCTCTACTCCACGATCAAGACACCTATAGCGAAAAAGAACACGCCCTTTTAAAAAACTTTAGAGAACTCGAAGCGAAAAAACAAAAAGCAATCTTGTGGTTAATTTCTGATTAGACAAAAGCGCATCAATCGACATCCTTTGCCAATATCCCCTCTGCCTAAAGCCTTGCCGCCTGATACCACCATATCTCAAAAAACGGTTTAGGCACCGGTTTACGACATCATAGGATAACAAACTTCAAAATAGGATAAAAACACCAAAACCTTGGAAAAACATCCCCACCCCTCTCACAGAATCTTATCAAAAGATCTCTTCTGATTTAAACGCACAATTCCGATTGTATCATTATGATACCTTTTTACATTTACCTTGTCAAGTTTTTATATTTTTCTTTTGATATTTTTGTGTTTTTCTTTAAGGGATCCACATCCCTCAAAACACCTTTTCTGCAAAATGCCCCTCATACAAAACACAATGTCTAAAACAACAAGAGCTAAAATAGGATTTCCCCCCTAAATAGGATTTCCCCTCTAAATAGGCTTTCATTGTATTGCTCATTCATCCACTTATTAAAAAACACCTCTCAATGCTTCTCACACCCATTTCACGGATATCCCCATACAAATATAGATGCAACTATAATTGTTAAGCTCCGCATAGAATATAAACGCCCACCACGAGATTTTTCTCTTCACATCTCTTTACACATCAGCTCTGCAATCTGTTCACAGCCATTCCCCACACACTCTTCTCCAGAAAACGCACTTCAACAACACTCTTCATCCCAACTTTCTCCTCCATTCACGAAGACACTTCCCCCAATCCTTCCCACCACATTCCATGCCATGATAAAAGCTCTCACAAAGCACAAATCCTCCGCTTCATTTTACAGATTCACATTTCTACGCTTCTCCACATTTACAAAACGAAGCCAAGGAAAGGTTCACCACCCCGCACCACTCTATAAACAATAGTCTATAAACCAACCCAGCTTTTTGCCTAGTACCCCTTACAGTCTTCAGACGCCTTCCTCAAACGACAGCACTTCGTCAGGCTTGACAAATCAAGCCCTATCTCCTCGCCATCCTTCACGCATCTCTTTGCACCAACGCCTTACCCACACTCTCCCCCTATCCATGCGCACACTCTCTTCATCCTCCATTCCCCCTTTTTCTCTCCCATCACACACTCACAACTTAACAGCACTCTTCATCCCAGCGTTCCCCGCTCCATTCACAAATACATCCCCCAATCCTCGCACCACATTCCATGCCATGATAAAAGCCCACACAAAGCACAAATCCTCCGCTTCATTTTACAGATTCACATTTTTACGCTTTTACATCATTACAGAACGCAGCCAAAGGAAACTCCCAAACCACCACGCGACAATTTGATAAAAACAAAACACCTTTTTAATAATCTCAAACAACAGATTTCTGTAAAGAGTTCATATGAATTTGATTGTTTAGATCTGACTATTAGATTGGCATATAGAGCCGTAGAACAGAAAGTAATTTTCTATAAGACAGAAACGATAAAAGCGCTATATAACTGAGACAGAACATGAAGGATTGCAAACAGATAAAACGACATCTTTCTTCGTTACAACACTGAAATTGTAAACGAGACGACGAATAACTATCGTCTGAATATGCAATTTCATATCTGCAAATTTTTATTGATTAATTCAATCCCAACACTTCCCCTGAAACACATTTCTTCATTATCTACTTCTTTGAGACAAACCGGCAAAGGGGTTTCATCTACTATAAGTACGGAAATAATAACGGGTTACTCCAACCTCATCATAAGAAACCATAGACATGATACCTGTCTTTATTGGCGTTATTTGATAAGTCAAGATTACACCATTTTGCTGTTTGTTTGGTTGATCTGTATAGATCACGTTATATCCATTCCGTCGCAAGAGATCAATAAATACAGGAGTAAAGTTGTCTTCTGTTTTATTTTTTTTCACAATAAGTATTGTTGTAGCGGGCGGTAAAGGTTTTTTAAGATTACGAACAAAATCGTTAGCAATTAATTTTACATCATCTTTCGTAATATTTGGACTGACATAACTTGATGAATAATTACTGATAGATGCACAACCAGCCACCAATACAAGCGGTAACGGAAATAAATATTTTGACATCTTAACTCCCCTATTAATTGCATTCTCTCCTGAAAAGCTCCTACACCAGAAATAAGAGCCTCCTTTCAAAGAATAGCCTTAACAACATATTTCTTTACTATCAAGCATTAGTTAATCACTTTCTCGCTTGTTTAAAAAAACGACCACCATCTCTCATAGTACTCAAAGCTTATGTTTAAGACACAAAATATATATGTTAAAAGTACGAAAAAACACATGTAAAGCATGTAGTATACATATAGTATATGTATACTTACTTTCATGGTGTGTTGCATTACATAAACCAACGCACAGCACCCTTCATTTCCCCTCCATTCACGAAAACACTTCCCCCCAATCCTTCTCACCACATTCCGCGCCCCCAAAAGCCCAAAGTGACCAAAAACACGCACAATATATAAACCACAAATCCCCCACTTCACTTTTACAGATTCACATTTTTACGCTTTTACATCATTACAGAACGAAGCCAAGGAAAGGTTCACCGCCCCGTACCACTCTATAAACAACGGTCTGTAAAGAATTCAAATGCTTGCCTAGCAAGTTTCTACCACTGACCACTCATTCGTTTCAGATCACCCCCTTCAAAGAGCGGTGTTTTTACCTCATGAATAAGATAATGAGCGAACCGTCTTTAGAAAAAAGAAACGGCATGGAGATATCAAATATATCAATGGTCGTCATCGACTGTCGTGTTAAGAGGTGTTAACTCTTTATTTTTCTTAATTTTTACAACGCCAATAATTCCCGTGGAAATAATTAATGCGGACATAGCTAAAAAAGAGCTTAACAATCCCACGAGTGCCAAAAGTCCAGCAATAAAGCCAGACATTGCTTCGGCAGAGTTCGCTAAAGTTGAAAAGGTTCCAAAACTCTTACCAAAATCTTCACGACGAGAATATAATTGAATAGCTGAGACTAAACCAATATCCACAAAGGCACCAATAAATCCCAGAACAAATGCTAACACGAGAAGGAATTTTAAATAAAGTCCAGCAGCTAAAGGCATAACAAACAGGATAACCCCATAAAGAAGCCAAAATATCATGAGCTTCAACGATGTAATATTTAATATAATTTTACTATAGAACAAACCACCAACAATAGTTCCAACAGCCATGAGAGAAAAAATATAACTCACAAGGCTCTCCTCTCCCCCCACAAAAAGAACAAAAGCTGGAATTAAAAATCTTAAAATAGCACCCGTAAAGAGAATAGCAAACGACGATCCAACGAGCGTAATAAATAAATTATTATTTTCTGTAGAAATATATTTAAGATATGAAGCTGTTTCTCGATAAATTTTTATAAAATTGAATGATTTATTCTCGCTTGAATTTAAATTCATGAGATTAAATAACACGATAATAGATATAAAATAGGTAAAAAAATCAAAAATGAGTACTGCCGATTTATTTGCTAAAAAAAGCAGTATGGAACAAACCAAAGGGCCAATGACGGCTGCCGTTTCCATGATAATTTGAGCAATGCTATTGGCCTTTGTAAGATCTTTTATTGAAAACATTCTGGGAATAGCAGCTTGAAAACTTGGTTGGAAAATACTTCTTCCTATCGTTGTACATATTGCTGCAAAAATAAGAACAATGATATGTGCCGTACCTGTTATATAAGTTATAAAAACAAACAATGAAGCTAATAATCTAACAACTTCACTTAAGATCATATTTTTCTTCAAAGAAAAATTATCCGCTAACCAACCTCCTATAGGGCCAAAAAAGAGAAAAGGGATAAATCGAAAAAAATACACAAGACCTGTAAAAAAGGTGTTATCTGTTAATTCTAAGACCAGTAAAATAAAAACAACTTCATAAGCATAATCACCAACTTTGGAAATAAAGAGAGAGCAAAAAAGAGCTAATGGACTCTTTTTTAAAAACAAATTCATATCAACCATCCAATTTTAAACTTTGCTACACTTAAAGTTACACTTCCTTCGCTACAATTGGTGATATGAACTTCAAAAGAGTTGTTTATTCTAATAAATCGCTTAATAAGTTAAGTGAAAATTTTTAAAGAAATACTCCTCTTGATATAAGCATTTACTCTAATATCAAGTAATATCTTTAAAAAAAGAAAGAATGTAAAAATTATGAGATCACAATCTTCCATATTATTACATTGACCTCCACCCCACGTCTCAAAGAATGAAAATTCCCAACCAGCACTAGTCTACAATCCCACAATAAAAAGCAACTTTCCCCACAAAATAAAGCTTACACCCAACCACTTCTCAAACGATAGCACTTCATCAGGCTCAACAAATCAAGCCCTATCTCCTCGCCATCCTTCACGCATCTCTTTGCAACACCCGCCTTACCCACACTCTCCTCTTATCCATGCGCACTCTCTTCATCCTCCATTCCCCCTTTTTCTCTCCCGTCACACACTCACAACTTAACAGCATTCTTCCTCTAAACGTCTCCCTCCATTCACGAAGACACTTCCCCCCAATCCTTCTCACCCCTCCATATCATGACCAAAAACACGCACAATATATAATCCACAAATCCCCCCACTTCACTTTTACAGATTCACATTTTTACGCTTTTACATCTTTACAGAATAAAGCTAAAGGAAAGGTTCACCACCCCGCACAGCTCTATAAACAATAGTCTATAAACGAATCCAGCTTTTTGCCTAGTACCCCTTACAGTCTTCAGACGCCCCCCCTCAAAAGAAAATGTTTCATCAGACCAGACAAGATAAGCCCAGCCAAAAATATTCACCACACACTCTAAAAAACACCTAAATGTGGAAATTGATATACTTGATATCATCCCCCCTCCAAATAACGCCGTTTTATAGCATATTGATTTTTCTTGCCAATCTTCTGAAATTACTTTATCACTTAAAGTGTAATTTTGATCGTCTACGCACCGATCAAGAGGGATTAAAGGTCCTAAATCCGAGCGTAAAAATGAACCCGCTTTGCGGGTGTCCCGGGATTCCGGGAGTTTTTGCTATGTCCAGGTGCTTCTCAGCACTAAAAGCAAAAAGCTGACTCGGATTCAGTACCTTTAACTCCCGGAATACCAATGCGAGGGCGCTCGCAACCGGAGGGGGGCTTGAAGTGCCAACTAAAAATCCACATTTTATCGATATTTTGATAGGCAAAAGAATTCGCCACAGACGCATTTCCATGGGGCTTTCCCAAAAAGAATTAGGAAGCCATTTAGGTGTCAGTTTCCAACAAATCCAAAAATACGAAAAAGGCTTCAATCGTGTAAGTGCCAAATGTTTACTGGAAATTGCTCAAAAACTAGAAGTTCCTATGAACTTTTTTTATGCAGACATTGCCACA
>NZ_JBHIPJ010000046.1:0-14476 GCF_042195945.1 Bartonella sp. AP30XZML
AAACATTTACACCTGTAAACAAGCCAAAGAAAACAACAATGGCACGAAAAATTCTCAAAAGAGAACTTTGGCGTAAAAATACATAAAACAATACAGATTGCCCCCGCTTTGCATTATTCATGAAGCATTATTTAAAAGAACTTCATGAAACCTCTAACAAGTCCACTCAAAACAGCCACTGCCCTATGACGCTTTTAACAAAAGCACATGCCTCTGTGACCAAAAAAAGTGATACCCAAAAACCACTTTATTTTAACTGCTGAAGATCTCTCCCCCACATTTATATGAAAAAAACCTCTAAACAAAACTGTTTAGCCCGTCAATGGTTAATACATCAATATCCCCAGTTTAATGCTACAATATATTTATCAATAATTAGAGATAAACTCACTCTCCAGCTCCTCTAAGCCACTCAACACGCATATAAACGAGACATCATGCGATCAAGCACATCCTGTCGTCAAAAACCATCATAGAAAACAATAAAGAAACGTCTTTTAAAACTTTCTACTCAAATAGGCAAAACTCTCTGTACAGCGCATTAAGCACCCGTTCTCCAAAGATAATGATCTGAACAGAAGAGTTTTCTCCAGTGCTGTCAGTGTTGTCAGTTCTTTTTAGAGCCTATATTATTTTTTTAAATGAGAGAAAATTAAAAACATTATATTTCAATATGTTAGTATTTTAATGATACAACCTATATCGACAATACAACCTTAAATACAATCCATAATATATATTTGTCAGTTTGTGTCAGTAAATTAAACTGACAAAATAGACTATTTTAGTGACTCATAAAACCTATCAAAATACTCATTATGATATCTTAAAAGCACATATCAAATTTGTCTTTTTTCCATAAAATAAACAGAAAATTTCACTACTTTGCTGATCTTATTCCATGTCATGGGCTGTGGATAAGTACCTTTAAAAACCCTTTTGAAAAAATTATCGGCTTTTTTAGCATTTTTTCCAGTTTTCTCACTATTCATTCAAAATGGATTTAATAAGCTTCATTTCGATTCTTTTGATAAGAATTAACCCCCTCATATGAAAACGGAGCCCTGTTGTAACAGGGCGTGAACTCAGTCATTTGCACGTGAGTTATGAAACTGTAGAATCTTATTCCGTGCCTTTAAAAGGGTAATCCAAAATTAACTGACATCTCTAATTCTGAGAAATTCTATTATGTGACTGAAATGAAATTCGCAAAAATTAAGAATAGTAAGGAAAAGAATAAATCAACTGTTATCTACAACAGCAATATCATCATGACAGATATCCCTCTTGAAGCTTATGAGTATATCGTAAATGGCAAGCCTGCTCTTGAATGGGTTATGGGGTGTCAATGTGTAAAAATAAATAAAAAGAGTGGTATTGTTAATGATGCCAATCGTTATGCTGTTGAGATCGTTGGAAATCCTGCTTATCCATTGGAGTTGTTTCAAAGGGTTATTACTGTAAGTTTAGAAACAATGAAAATCGTGAAAAAACTACCAAAATTAGAAATAAGAGAAACTGAATAGACTTGGCATGCTAAACTCACAAAGGGATATAAGGTCTTATACCTATAGGTTCTATCCCCCCTTTATAAATAGCTTACATACAATCTTTAAAAGGATAATTTATCATGCGTTATTCTAAAAAGAAGAAACTTGCACTTTTAGATACTCTTAATTGGATTGCTTTAAAACTTTTAAGAAACCTACTCTTAAATAGAATTAGATTTTTTTACATTGCCTTTAAGAGGTTATACCGTAATCTAAAATGATAGCTTTATTGTTATAAAAAGCTTTGTTTAAAGAGGGTTATGTATATTCATTTTCTTATATTACTTATAGGTTTTGAATGTTTCTCAAACCCTCAAAATACTCAAAATCTTCAAAACTAACAACCATAAGGATCTTGATAGCATTTCTTATGAGTTACAAACTATCTTTTGAAAGGCTTTAAAGGATCATATGCTTTTCATAAAGCACATTTTAATCACTCACTAAAATAATCTATTTTGTCAGTTCAATTTACTGACACATAACTGACAAATATATATTGTTAGTTGAATTTATGGGTTGCTATTTAATAAAGGTTGTATCATTAAAGTGCTAACCTATTGAAATATATTGATTTTAATTTTCTCTCATTTAAAAAAAATAATATAGGCTCTAAAAAGAACTGACAACACTGACACGGTCTATTAAAAGGGATTTTGCTAATCTTTATAATGATCAATCTCTTTTCAGATGTTTTCATAACAAGCAATAAATCGCAATTATCCTATTTATCAACTAGTTGTATAACATCATCTAAGGTATAGGTTTTCATGAATCTTCCCCTTCATACTCTTTAATTCTTTTGCAGAGAAATTCATAAAAATTACTTGCGTAATATTCGCAATCTTCAGATGTATACTTGAGATAGAGTGGGCATTCACCATCCCGAAACTGCGTATAATCAAAATAAAAGGTTTCATCAAGATCATAACTCACAACGAGCTGTTCTGGTGTCGCAAAACCATGTTTTCTATCGAGTAAGTTTTGGTAAACAATATCACCAGCAGGAATACCTACAGGATTCTCATAAAGACTATAGATTTCATCACCACCAATATCCCCGCCTTTACAATGTTCTAAAAAACTCTTGTAAGACGATGTAAATTGTAAACCGAGAGCTTTCTCCGCCTTTTCAATCACGAAATCACCAACTGCATCATCTTCAGTACCAAAATTGATAATCTCTTCATCATATTTATTCACTTTATCAATTAATACTGCAACATCATCTAAAGTATAGGTTTTCATAGATGATCCTCAAAACTTGCGTGATAAACGCTCCATATTTCCTCTATCAATTTCACCTCTTCCATAGTTTTTTCCAAAAGCTCTTGTAAAAAGGGATAGGTTGCGGAGTGAGAGTGTTCTCAATCTTTTCAATTGGTTGATCACCATCAGGTATCTCAACTCCCACGCTTTCTTTAATTCTTTTGCAAAGGAATTCATAAAAATTACTGGCGTAATATTCGCAATCTTCAGATGGAATCATGACATAAAGTGGGCATTCTCCATCCCGAAACTGCGTATAATCAAAATAAAAGGTTTCACCAAAAGCAGCATCACAAACGATAAGCTGTTCTAGTGTTGCAAAACCACGTTTCCTATCATTTAAATTTTGGAAAACAATATCATCAAAAGGAATATCTTCTCCACACTCCTTATAAAGCCTATAGATTTCATAACCACCAATGTCCCCGCCTTTATAATGTTTTAAAAAAACTTTATAGGAAGATGTGAATTGCAAACCAAGAATTTCCTCAGCTTTTTCAATCACGAGATCATCAACCTCCTTATCTTTGCTAGCAAAATTAACAATATCACCTTCATATTTATCAACTAATACTGTAACATCATCTAAGGTATAGGTTTTCATCAATTATCCTCCATAAATTATTTTATAAGTTTCTCTTTTCATCAACCGTAGAGAATTACTGCCGGTGCTTCTGTCCCCATCTGTCAAAATCTAGACCTATAATGCCCCATTTCATATTGATTATTCCTCCTAAACTACTGTTTTCTTGTTCTCCATACCCATTACCAAGTTTATACCAATATTCCTCTCTCTGCTTCTCAAACTTTTTTCTATCTATGAGCGATTGATGTGTTTTTGGATTAGCATGAATAACAGAAGTATATTTTTATGAAATTCATGGCTCATTTCTGCTAAGGGTCCATCAGGGGTTTGATTTAGGTGATGCAACTCAACAGACTTACCATCATATCCTATAGGTGCTCTTCTTGCTTTCATTCTATCAATATTAGTGCCCCATACCGTTTCCCCTTTTTCAGTCCATTTAACCCTTTTGTTAGGATCAAACAGGTCGTCTCTCCGATAAACTGTGTAGGTCTGTCCAAATTTGCTATCGGTAAATTTAGTGGGTTTCTTTTTTAACCAAAGCTTTTTTTCTTTAGCAGCAAGTTTGGTCAGTTCTTTCCTCGCCGCAAGTTTGTCAGGATCTCCTTGAGCTGCAAGTTCTGCAAGATTTTTCTTGGAAGCGAATTGAGTAAAATCTTTCCTAGCATTGAACTTGATCACAGCCTTTGCGCCAAGCTTTATGCCTCCCTTGGCTGCTCCAGCAACTCCTGTCATTAGGGATGCTGTTTCAGTCAATAATTTTCCAAATTCAAGTCCAGCTTTAAAGGATCCACCAGCACCGGCTCGCTCATATTCCTCCTCCATTTTATTAATGCGATCTACATAGGACTGTCCAAGGGTCCGACCAATTGTCGCCAAAATCTCACCACTGCTGAAAAAATCTTTGAGCGCTTTCAAAGTCTCTTTGGGATGTTTGGCTATTTGCAAAAAACCATCAACCGTATCGTATATTTCAGCCGGGACACCAGCTACCATACCTGCCGCAAAGCTTATATCTTGCCCTGTACTAATCGCAGACCACTTCGCAGACACTTCTGCTGCACATAAAAAGTCAGGACACTCCTTTAATTCTTTCTCCATCTGAGCTTGTTGAGCACTGCTGAGGTAGTTATTTGCAGCGGCATTACCTGCGGCATCAGCGCCGGCATCAACATCGCCACCGGCAATGGCAGCGGCAACGCCCCCGGCAGCCCGTGCGACATCAATGGTGTGATCTCTAAAGTCAGCAAACTGCGCATCAATCTTTGCGTTTATACGCGCTTCCTCTTCCGGAGTTGGGGTGCGACCGTTTAGATCCCCCATTTCCTCTTTCACAATTCCTTGCACCCACAATTGAAACTGGAGCATGGCTGTGGCTTCGCCCACAGCACCCCCCACAGCACCGGCAGAGCAAGCACCGCTCGCAACAGTGCCTTTTAAGCAGCCAAGACCGGCGTGGGCAACGATTTGCGTGACCGTATCTATTTTGCCTTCTGCCTTGGCGGTACCGATTTCTTCCGCCAACGATTTGCCAACCGTATCAGACAGGGCGATGCGCAGATTGTTAAAAAAGTTCTTGTCAAGAGAGCCACCCTCAAGAGCCGTTTGCACGCCCGTGCCAATGGCGGCTTTGATCAGGTTCTTTTCCGCTTCACTGGCGATACGATCGACAAAAGGAGCGGTTTTTGGCAAAGATTGTCCAACACCTGCCATTTCCGTTATTTGGCTGGTTAAGCCTGCTGTCAACATCGACGAAACAATGCTGAGAACATTCTTTGAAGAGCCAAGCTCATGCAAAGCGCCGGCAATGTTGCCGCGATTATTGACAAGAGCCACAGCGCTTTTGTTAATCAGTGCTTGGACACCTGCCTGTATCGCTGCATTCATGGCGGTGCTCGAGCCAAGCCCCAAAGCACCGGTAATGGCACTGGCAGCGCCCGAGGCTGCTCCGCCCGTAACCGCCGTGACAGCCAAGGCCACGAGAGCCGCACCGGCTTCTGTCAGCCCTTGGGCTTTATAATCCCAGTCTTTAAATTCAGCCTTAACTGCTTGTCAATCAACTTTCCTTACAAATCTTAATCAACCCAAAGAAATAACCTGAAATAGCAGTGTGTCGTATGAAAAATTAAAAACAAAAACCGAATGAAGAAAATGCACTTGAGACTTGCCTATGGCTTCACAGGTTTATTGCTGTAAAAGCTTCAAATGATGATATCTTTAATACTTTTTTCGCTTGTTCTCTTGTGGTAGCTTCCACAAGCGAAAAGATATGGACGATGACACCTCTTCTCAAGCTTATCAAACTGAACTCAAAGGTATTTCCTTATTGATTTTGAAAGAGTCCTTAAAACGCATTTTGCAGAGCAACGTAGAAAGCATGTCTAAAAAAATCATTCCAAAAGCAACAGATTTTTCTAAGTATTGTGAAGAGATTGAAAAAGATCTTCTTTCACGAACCAAAACTCTTCATAAACTAATAATAGGAGAGTTTAAAATAGATTTCTAAAAAATAGCAAAATAGTGAAAAGTGCTGATCATTTTTGGATTGGATATGCATTTAAAGAGTGATTAAAAAGTTTTTTTAATGTACAATATATTTCTAGAAGCCAAAATGGCTCTATAGTATCAAATTTATAAAGTAAATAAATCCATTAATACAAATTAAGGATTTTAGGATACACGAATTTCAAAATATTTGTTTTTTTAAAACATGAATAGCCAGCATCAGCACAAAAAATGTTGCGGCAGTTATGAGTCACTTTCATATATTTTTGAAATAACAGAGCTTTTCTTTAATCTTTATGAAAGGGTTGCCAGTGCTATGGGCTTTTTTGAAAGGTGGATTTGGGTATCAAAATGCAAGCGAGAGTTTGGGATTATGGAGCTCTGTGTTTAAAGCTATCATCAACTATAGATAAATCATAAACGAGGTTAACTAAAATATTAAAAGCAACTGGATGCAATAGAAGACATTGCTATTAAAATAAAAGATAGATTGTATTTTTATATCAGAAAATAATTTAAGAAATTGAGATCATAATTTTTCCACAGGAAATAAATATATTTACAAATAAGCAGCTAAGAACCTTGTTTGGCATTATAACTTTTATATTTTTATGTTTTTTAGGAATTAAAAAAATCTTGACTTTATTCAGAGTATTTTGACATTCGCGTCTGTTTCTTTGGTAATAGTCACAACGGTTTTTGAAATTTTATGCAATTCTAATATTCCTTCTGAATTGCAGAGCACCCCAAAATATAAAGATGATGATACAACAGGTTGGGTGAAACTAACACGTGATTTACAACAGTATTTGCACAGATTCTTAAAACTAATAAGTTTAGCGCTTGTCGTTTTAATTTTCCCAAATAGTTATAAAGAAACGGTTTCTTTACCTGTCATTTCTAGGTATGTGGAGTACAAGCTTTCTTTTCCATTGGGATGCTGTACTTTTGTACTCAGATATTGCTCTTTGGTATTCCTTTTTAGTTTGTGTATTGTTTCTTATGTTACGTACACGCAGTTTAATAAATATATCTATTTACACACTACAGTGCTCAGTTAAAAAGCCATAGTAAAACTTCCGATTTTATAAAACTGTTTAGATTAAATGGCGTTGTCTCTTCTCAACGTTCATAGATGAAATCAACAAGGAGATAAAAAAACTATCGAAAGCAGTTTGATACTCTTTGTCGCAGGAAAGAGGTCAACGCATTGAACGAAGCATGGCATCACGTAAAATGGCGTTAATCCGCATTTGATATCCTTTCCCTTGACTTTTAAAGTCACGCTAGCACGTCTGAATCCACACGCACTGTTGTAACAGTTTTGGGTGATTTATAGAATGGATTAAAAACGGCGTTTTTCCAGAACACATCATTGAGTGACGGAATATCTCTATGATCAATTGCACTATCCGACATTACAGCCAATTTATCAATTTCAACTCTCTGTTCATCTGTCAAAGCTGATAAGTTACCTACCTCAATTTCATAACGAACTTTCTTCTTTATAACGTTTCCTTTCTTTCAAATTGGCTCGCCGTGCTGAAATAATACGGATTACCTCTATGCCATCTTTATCGTCATGGACAGTATGCACTACGAATAGTAATAAAAAACCTCCACAAGCACTAAAGCTTGCTAACCATACTCTCCATTTTCAATACGGTCTTGTTTAGCCATGGAGAATAGATCAGAAAAAACATATGCAGCTATTTCAAAACTTTACACGGTGCTTTCTAAGATTACTTTTTGTTTTAGCTTCATCCCATTCAAATCTTATTTTTATACCTCATATTAATACATTTATAAGGGTATTATATACATCAAGAGTTTTAGATGAACACTTAATTATCCATGTTTTTGTACAATTAATATAATTTAATACTTTAAAAATTAGTGATTAATTAACTAAAAATATTAAAAAATAATAAATTATTCTAAGGCTTTATGCATATAATATTAATTGGCTATTTAGGGGCTGCTCCTGAAAGCAAAAATGAATTTTGGTGCCGAAACATTCAATTTTCGTATGGCTACCTCTGAAAGCTATGCAGAAAAATACCAATAAAAAAGTAGACAAAACAAAATGGTATTCCGTGATGCTTTTTAATCTACATACATTTGGAAAACTTGTTCTTCAGTACAGAACTGCCCCTTTTTCCGAATGAATGAGAGGAACGGTTTTTTTAATGGTCAACGCTACAAAGGATGCAATCAGCACTTTCAAGAAACCACTAACCAAAAAACCTAATGAACTTATTAAAACTGTCAGCAAAGGAACCTGTGTCATATACGCTACCCATGGTATTCCAAAAGAATAGACTATCCCAATGCCACCCACAGTATTTATCACAAATAATATTATAAAATTTAACCGCTGCCAAAATAATTCTACCATAAAGCCAATAAAAAATGCAGCAAATGGAAAACTAATCAGATAACCACTCGTAACTCCTGAAAAAACACTAATTCCACCACGACCACTAGGCAATAGAGGTAACCCAATCGCAATAAGAGCAAGGAAAAGAAGTGATGCTAAAGCTCCCCTTTTCGCTCCAAGTATAGAGCCTGCTAACATCGGAGCCATAGACTGAGCTGTAATAGGGACACCCAGCAAAAAAGGAAGATAAATAGGAGGAAAAAGACTCAAAACAGCGTAAATAGCGGCGAATAAAGCAATATAAACTAAATCTTTTGTATTCACTGAATTATTCCTTCACTAGGGAAAAGCTTTCGTTATTGTTGTACAATTAATAAAAAGTATCAGATTTATAAAAGTACACTTTAAATACCTTAGATATAGAGAAAAATACTATAATAATTTATTTTAATAATATCACTTATATGAATCATATTAGATTCTATAATGTTTAAATACATCATAAATTACTATAGTTAAATTCAATAATAGTGATATACGAATATTATATAACAACAGCATAACAAAATAATGCATTTATTTTAGTTATTATGCTTTGAATGAATGAGAGGAACAGATCTTTTAATCGCGAGTGCAATAAAGGATGCAATCAACGCTTTTAAACAATCGCCTATCAAAAAAACTGATGAAGCCATTAAAACATTCAGTAAAGAAACTTTGGTCATATAAGCTGTCCATGGAACACCAAAAGAATAAACTATCCCAATGCCACCGACAGTATTTATCACAAATAATATTATAAAATTTAACCGCTGCCAAAACAATTCTACCATTAAACCAATAAAAAATGCGGCAAATGGAAAACCTATTAAATAACCACTTGCAATCCCTGAAAAGACACTGATCCCACCGCGACCACCAGGCAACAGAGGTAATCCAATCGCAACAAGAACAAGAAAAAGGAGTGACGCTAAAGCACCCCTTTTTGCCCCAAGAATAGACCCTGCTAGCATCGGTCCCATCGATTGAGCTGTAATAGGTATCCCTAGAAAAAAAGGAAGATAAATAGAAGGGAAAAGGCCCAAAATAGCATAAACAGCGGCAAATAAGGCAATATAAACTAAATCTTTTGTATTCATTTGATTCTTCTTTCACTATAAAAAACTTTGATTATTATGAGATGCTGTATCAATGGTATCAACATCATAAGAACGCGCTTCCAATGCTTCAGCCACTTCTGAAGCCATTCTTATGGTTCGTATAATTAAAGGTATCGCAAGAGCGAGAATGTTAGTGTTAAGTCCCCGTGCTTGCTGTGCTTCATGTACCTCATTAAACTTTTCACTCAAAAGAGGAATAAACCTGATCGCCATAGAGATAACCATACTCACTTTTGATGGATTTATACCAAAACAACGAAAGGGCTGGAGGCCTGCTTCAATTGCATCCACCATATCTGAAACTTTTGTTGTGAATGAAATAAGTGATGATAAAGAAAAGAGGATAACAAGACGTAATATGACCTCAACCCCCGTAAGCCAACCGCTAAAAATAGTTTGAAATACAAATAGAAGAACTAAAAGCAATCCCATCGATTTAAATTGCTTTATCGCAGTTTTGAAAGGGACCTTGGCGACTCTATAGAATAAGATGACCAACAACAAAAATAACCCAAGAAGCGCTATGGAAGAAACCATTATTATAAAAGTTCCACACGCCGTAAGAAATAATAACTTAACTCCAGGACCTAACCTATGAATAAACGTATCCCTTGGAATATATAAACCGATCATGACATTCTTCTTATATACTCCTTGATAGCAACAAAAGGTACATCATCAATTGCTATCTCCCCCTTATCAAAAACCAGCACTCTATCAAACTTTTTCAAAAACTCCAAATCATGCGATACAACTATTGCCGTTTGTGGTAATTCTTCTATCACTTGCGTAACGCGATGCTTATTTCGCAAATCAAGTAATGTTGTCGGCTCATCAAAAATAATGTAGTCTGGTTTCATTGCAACTACACCGGAAATAGCAACGAGTTGTTTTTGCCCACCACTTAATAAATGGACAGCGTGATTTCTGAAATCTTGAAGTTCATAGCGTTGTAAAATTTCATCTACACGCTCCTTAATTTCATCTTTATTAAGCTTTAAATTTTTGAGACCAAAGGATAAATCCTCTTCAACTAATGGTAAAACAATCTGATTATCGGGATTCTGAAATACAAATCCAACTTTACGCTTTACTGCTTTTGCATCGCGCTTGGTATCAAGCCCATCAACGCTTACAAAACCGTGAGATGGTAATTGGAGTCCATTAATAAGACGAACAAATGTACTTTTTCCAGAACCATTCGCACCTATAACAGCAATTCGTTTTTCGGTAAGCTGTACAGTAATATTTCTTAAAACACACAAATCACCAAAAACTTGTGTTACCTCATCAAATTTTATAGTCCCCAAGATTTATTCCAATCAATCCCTTTTATTAGCTCTTCTTTCTCTATCGTTTCAGTTTATAACCTAAAAGTAATAATAAGCACCATAGAGGAATAATAATGACTGCCAAACTCATATCAGGCATCTGTACAGGAATATATGTTTCAAGAAAAGGCACGCTTATTCCTATCATATCAAAAAGTCGAGTCATCAATCCATTTTGCCCAAAACCACTGATAAACATAATGCAAAATAATAAAGCAAGAAAGAAGAGACAAAGATAGTTAGCGTAAGGATATAAACCAAACGCATAAGTAAAGTTGCCTTTTCTGTTCTTATGGGCATTGCGAAATTTCAAATGAACAATAACAATAATAGCCCAAGTAATCACTGCTGCTGCAGTTGCAAGAGCCATGATCCGCATGAAACTATTATCAGGAACAAGAGCATTAACAACGACAATCAACACCGTACAGAATGATGAAAAAAGGATAGCAATATAAGGAACACGAGCAGCACTCAGTTTACTAAAAATATGTGGTGCATTTTTTTGTACAGCTAAACTATAAAGCATACGGCCATTAGAATAAATGCCACTATTGTAAACAGAAATAGCAGCCATAATCACCACAAAATTCAAAATATGACCAGCAGCAGGAATTCCTATAGTCTCGAAAATTGTGACAAAAGGACTACCATTTTTTCCAATCATATTCCAAGGGCTGATTATCATAATAATGCTGATAGAACCAATATAAAAAATTATAATCCTCCACATAACTTGACGAATAGCCGCTGGAATTGTTTTTTGTGGATTAGATGCCTCTCCAGCAGCAATACCAATAAGCTCTGTTCCTCCAAAAGAAAACATTACTACAGAAGTTGCTAAAACAACCCCTACTGCTCCATAAGGAAAAAAACCGCCATGGTCCCAAAGATAATGAATATTCGCTTGATTTTCCCCTAGTCCAGTGACAATGAGAAAAATTCCAAAAATAATCATACCAATAACAGCAGCCACTTTGATCAAAGCGCAAGCAAATTCAAATTCTCCATAAAAACGAACATTAAACAAATTAACAAATGTAACAAATAAAAGAACAATGAAAGATGTCTTCCAATGATCAATCAAAATCCAATGATCAAGGTAAAACCCTATCACTGTAAGTTCAGCCATGCTCACAAGAATATAAAGAAACCAATAATTCCAACCTGTTATGAAACCAGCTAATCTCCCCCAATATTTATAAGCAAAAAAACTAAATGCTCCTGAAGACGGTTCTTCTACTGACATTTCACCAAGCATTCGCATAATGAAATACATAATAAGCCCGCCGGCAAGATAAGATAAAATAACTGAGGGGCCAGCTAATTGAATTGCCTCGGTTGATCCATAAAAAAGTCCTGTCCCAATAACGCCACCCAAAGCAATCATTTGAATATGGCGATTTTGAAGGCTACGCTTCAATTCCTCGTGCTTTTTTTCAGACATCATGCCTCACTACTTTTGTTGAACCTAACCTCAACTTTTATTGAAAAATTAGGCACCTCTTTCAAAAAACACAAAACAAACGTAAACTTATTTTCTTATCATAATGCAACTCCTTATTTTTTTGTGCATTATACGTATGTCCCGTTGAAGTTTTAAGAAAAAATATGCTCCACCCTTTATTTAAATTAATGTCCTTCATTTTCGTTACACTAACCATTATAGCATTGGTCATTGATAACACACACTCTGTAATCACATCACATTGGACAACAACCCCCTTTAATAAAATTTTAACAAGCCTTCTGCAAACAGATATCTATCACCTTAATCAATCTCTATGCAAGGTAATGCCTGATTTTCTGTCCTCAATTTGCATTACTCTCACTTATTTACCCGCATGGTCTATCTTTGGTGCTTTAGCAATAGTATTTTGTATCTTAAATTACGAAAAACAAAAGCCTTTTCACAAAATATCATATACATATAACGAAGAGTACATTTGATCTTGAAAAAAACTTCTAGAGCTCTCTGTACTATACACAACAGGTATCGCTTAGAGCACCTCACCCTATTAAAACAACTGAAAATCATTTGATCATCAGAATGGATTAAAACGCTTTATTATAAATATATGCGCTCAGTTATAAATTATACGGGCTCACTTATGATTTCTATAGATAATGATAACATTACTTCATTTGTATCAATTTAATAAAAACTAGCGAATAAACCTAACTCCCATCTATAGAAAACTCTGTACAGAAAAAACTTAACATATTGAAGTTCATATATTTTTATGGATGTTCCTTTATACTCTACAAAAACTTTTCTTAATTTTAGTACTAGAAATCACATATAAAAAACGTCTTCTAATATCAGCACTCCTTATAAAATTGGAACTTCTTGAAATTAATGAAGAAGCTTATAAAAATTATTCTACAAGTCTAACAAAATGCGTTAAACAAAAACCAATCTGTAAATAATTGCAATTGTAATAAAGAATATTTCGCATCTTACTCCCATTGTGACATCCAACCTATTACATCTAAAAAAATCCAAGAGACTCTTAGCAGAAAAATTTTAAGCATCTTCTCTCTATTGAGAAAATGGTAAAATAACAGCTTCAGTCACACTCTGTTCTTTTAAATCTGAAAATCGTTTCGCTAAAACATCAACTTTTTTAGATATCTCATCCAAACTTTTCCATTGATCAGTTACCACTCGAGAAAGTTCCTCAATGAATTTTTCTTGGTAAACTAGCTTCATTTCTAGTTCTATCAGCCGATCTTCATCCGACATGATTTTTACTCCCTCTTAAATAAAAAAACGTGATTAATTTTATTAATCCTCCTCCCTTTTTCTTCCCATAAAAATGAGAAGTAACTTTTCAAATAATTCTACTCATCTTATTTGCACATTATAAAAGGTTTATGATGATCTTTATTTTCCCAATCACTTATACAACAAATTTCTTTCTTAAGAATCAGAAAATGTTTTTATCTTTACTAAGTTATCTTGACACCATTTTTCATCCTAAAGATCTACATTCCCAGCTTCTTAATTTAAGTGCTATCGTAAATTGGAAAGCATTTTATAGCATTAAGGTCAAAGAATACTTTCCTCTGACTTTTACATACTTCTCCTTCAAATTATTATCATATGTATAAATTATTGAAAAAATGCATTCTTGCTTTTATACGTACTTTTAGCTATTACCCTCAAATTAGTTTTGTTTCATTGACTTACAAACCTATGCCGCATTAGCTCAGTTGGTAGAGCACATCATTCGTAATGATGGGGTCGCTGGTTCGAATCCGGCATGCGGCACCATTTTATTTCTTAAACATATTGAAATATATAGTTTTTTTCTTTAAATAGCCATTTTCAGACCACCTTTTAGACCACCTTCTGCAGTTTATATAATTTTACCTAATTTATTCTTATTTTCTCCTTATTTTTCTTTGGAGTGAAGGCTAAGATCTCTTTTTTTTCCACCTCACTGCTCTCCCTAGCTTATATGGCTCCGGAAACAACCCCTTGAAGCACCCAATTGCGAATCGTTGTTGTGGATACACTAAAAAGCTGTGCACACTCACGTGTCGTTACATATCTATCTCCATCATCAAATATCATCTCATTACCTTTCTCTTTTTTATGTTAATTAAATGGGTGGGGGGCTAGAGGTTGTAGATGCCCCCCATATGTAAAAAGTTTGTAAGTTTATTTTTTAAATGTGCTTAATTTCATA
>NZ_JBHIPJ010000047.1:0-1273 GCF_042195945.1 Bartonella sp. AP30XZML
CATTGATTTATAATGATAATCTAGCGTTATTCATATTGAATGAGAGTCCCGAATAACCTAAGATTGTCTCATTTTAAATCAGTTTATATTGCTTCAATCAAAACCACTCATTTGCACATAACAAGTGGGATGAATGTGTGGATCAAATTTATATAAGAAAGGAGTAAAAAATGGCTCTTATGAACCGTCTTAATGCAAGATCTGTCGCAACATTGGGGGCTGGCAAATATAATGATGGTGCTGGCTTGTTACTTCATAAGCGTAAAGATGGTGGTGCTCAATGGATTTTACGGTATACCCTTCACGGACGTCGTCGTGAAATGGGATTGGGAGCGTTGCGAGATGTCTCTTTAAAACAAGCCCGTGAATTGGCAACTGGGTGGCGTTCGGTTTTACGTGAGGGGCGTGACCCCATTAAAGAACGCAATAAACAAAAGCGTGAGGCAATAAGCAATCTCCATTATTTAAAAGACATTGCCGTAGATGCTTTTGAAAGTCGGAAAGCTGAATTAAAAGATGATGGTAAGGCTTGTGATTGGTTTTCACCTTTACGTCTTTATATTCTCCCTAAATTAGGCTGTCTACCCGTTTCAGAGATTACTCAAACAGAGATACGCAATACTCTTGCCCCTATTTGGCATACAAAAGCTGCAACAGCAGAGAAAGCATTGATACGTCTTAATCTTTGTCTTAAACATGCGGCTGCATTAGGTTTGAATGTTGATTTACAAGCAACAGAAAAAGCACGCGCGCTCTTAGGCAAACAACGCCATAAAACGCAAAATTTTCCAGCTATGGATTGGAGAAAGGTTCCGGCTTTTTATAAAACACTTTGCCAAACAACAACAATGACACAACTGGCTTTACGTTTGCTTATTCTGACAGGCGTTCGTACTTTTCCTTTATGTCATATCCATAAAGATCAAGTTGAGGATGATATATGGACTATCCCTGCTGAAAATATGAAAGGAAAGCGTGATACAACAAAAGAGTTTCGTGTACCCCTATCATCTGAAGCATTAGACATTTTAAAACAAGCGCGCCTTTTATCACGCAATGATTTCTTCTTTTCTGCAACAGGTCGCGGTCCCCTCGCGCATAGGTGTATGGCTCAATATATGAAACGTATTGGACTTGAAGCCTGCCCGCATGGCTTTCGCTCTAGTTTACGCAATTGGCTTGCTGAAACAACCGATGCCCCCTATGAGGTCGCTGAAACCATTCTAGCGCATACGGTCGGCGGTAAAGTAGAACGTGCCTATCGTCGTACTGA
>NZ_JBHIPJ010000048.1:0-1254 GCF_042195945.1 Bartonella sp. AP30XZML
AGGACGCTTTGGTGATCGCTTTTGTAAAGCTTTTTGCTTTTGCTGACGTTTTCTTTCATCCTCAAAATGCGTTAGTAAAGCCCGTTCCTGTTTCGTTTTGTTGGTCACACCAAAGGTGTCATTGTCCATAAATTGCTGATATCCTGCTATCATTAAATTGCTTAGGAATGAGCCACTTTTGGGAGGTTGTGTAAAATAGATCCCTTTTGAATCTTGCAATTTATACCGGAAACCTGCTTTTTTCATGCACTCATAAACTGAGGCAAATTCACTCGCATACGAATTCATATCACTAGAAGAAGCATAAACCGGTTTCCAGCCACATTTTGATAAGGATTGTTGGATCATCGCTTTATCGACACCTGGTTTTTCCCATAATGCTAAAGTTGATGGAGGAGGTTGGTTAACACATCCAGCTGTATTTAAGAGAGCTATGCAACTCAATAGTTTTAAGATTTTCTTCATTTTTCCCCTCTTTCAATGGATTTATTTACGATAAAACAGCTCATAAGCCTGTTGATATTTCCTGTCACCGCTTCATTAAAACAACGGTGAACAATATTGAAATGGTTAGTTGAGGAAACAATCCCGTCATTTCAAGCAAAGCAAGGATGGCGGATTGTTAATCATCACAAACAGCAAAACTTAAGGTTTGCATTCAGGTGCATTTTTATACTTTTTACAAAAAGGGCTGTTCAAGCGCTTCTTGACACTGCGCTGTGGTATGACAGCACCTGGACGACAAATCGGCAAGTTTTTCTCTTTAAAAGTATAACACCACCCCCCTCCTCTTTGATCTTTATAGCGGAATCCTGCTTGAACCATGCAAGCATCAACTGTTGCTTTAGCATTAATACTCTGCTGTTGGTTTTCTGGAAAAACATCATAAGGGGTTGGCATACCACATTCTAACAATGCTTTTCCTATCTCCGTAAAATCTGCACCAGGTTTCTCCCACATACTCAGAGCCCCTGGAGAAGGCTTATCAATGTTACATCCAGCTACACTAACCAAAACTATTCCGCTTAATAATTTCAAGATTTGTTTCATTTTTTCCTCCCTGAATATTTTGAATAAATTGGCGTACGATTAGGTAAACCATAGAACTTTGTACAAGCATCACTTGGATGTCCATAACAAGCATGAACACTTGGATAACCCTTAAATATTTGTCCTGCTTCTTTCCAAGGACCACTTCCAGGAGGTATTTGCTCAAAAGTGTAAGGATTTTTGCCAATCTTTGTACCCACAAAG
>NZ_JBHIPJ010000049.1:0-8644 GCF_042195945.1 Bartonella sp. AP30XZML
GCCCAAAACAATACCAATAAAATATTGAACAAAAAATCCTATTTCAAGACATTATTGGCAACAAGCAATTATAGGCAAAATCTGCCTTCATAAAAATAAAACATGAAAACAGCAAGGAGTTCAAAGAGAGCATGGCGCCTTTAAAGTAAAATATAGCACCCCATTGCAATGCATAAAAATAGGAAGTTGCCTAGGAATGAGTTAATCACAATAACGCTTGTTTTATGCTACTTTAATAGAGAAAATTTTCTGCGCAGATACGATTTATAAAGACATTGCTGTATAAAGAGAATCGCATGATCTGTAATTTGTAAAAAGAATCAAATTCCTGTAGAAGCATGCTAAGCTATCTATCTAGCTTTCTTTATTTAATATTGAAAAGTACTCTTATAAATCTATGTGGGATAACGAACAACAAAAAAACGATCCTGGACAAGACCCTGCTCTTGTCGTCAAGCGCTTGCGGCCTGCGCGCCGACAGGTCTCTGCTCGTTGGCTTACGGGAACCATTCTGACAGGAATCACTTCCTGCATTCTTATGGGGATTGCACTTTTTACGGCTCTTGATGAACAACAGCGATTGGTAACACCGCCACAATGGTTTACGCAAGAAAACCTATCAGAATCACAAGACCCTGAGGCCAATGGCTATAAAGGTGATCGTATTTCTCCCACCCATGCACGGCAAAGCTTTGACAGAAAACGTCAATTTGAACTATCGATTCTACAAAAAAAAGGCGATGAAAAAGTCATTCAAACACAACATTTTGAATGGATTCGTATGGCTTTAGCCGAAAATCGCCCCCAGAAATATAGTTATCCAAAATTTGATTCTTTAAGCATTCTTGCCAGTGATTCTAAAAATCAAAATATCGCACCACAAGAAGATTCTGGGCAGATTTACGGTGCAAAGGTTGAAACAAAACTCACCTTACGCAGCTATGATTTTAAGGTAAATCAATTCGATTTTGATGACAGCGACACATTGACAGATGAAGAGGCACAACAAGAAGTGCAAAAAGCTGGATTTACTTTAGAAAAGAGCTCCGAACTTCTTTCAGTTCTCACATTGATTGATCCTTTAAAATTAGAAGATGTATCCTCCCCTTCCCAAGGCACAGAATCCCCTGAAGTTCGAATCGTTCAAGAAAATGTAACCGTTTCTCCTCAAAGTCACCGTATCGATCTGACGAAAAACTATGTTGAAGATATTATTCCTATTCGTAAAAAACAAACGATAGCCGATGCTTTCAAAAAAACCAGTTATACAAAAAAGCAAATTGACCAGGTTGTAAAAACGCTAGAAAAAATAAGCCTTTCCGATTCCCTTAAAGAGGGAAGCCTTTTACGCATTGGTATCGTGACACAAGCTGGTGAAGAAGATCATCTCGTACGCGCAAGTATCTATCAAGGGATGCATCATATTCTCACCATTGCCCTGAATGATAAAGGCCAATTCATTGAAAGCACAGAGCCTAAAATGTCTAAAGCACTTAAAACGGCTTTTCAAAATGGTATTCCGCATTCTTATATCAATAGTGCGCAATTACCAACGGCTTATGATGCACTCTATAGTGCTTTGCTAAGCCATAATATATCACAATCTCTCTCTCATCGTCTTATTCGTCTGCTAGCCACCAATATTGACATGAAAAGTCTGATAACACCCAATGATCAGATCGAAATATTTTATGCTGTACCACAAAGCGATAAAGAAAACCAAAATGGCAAAAAGAACTTGAATGCAAAGGAAGCATCCCAAAACACTGATCCAGAAATTCGTTATATTAGCGCAACTTTTGGGAATACAACTTATAAATATTACCGTTATCAATTAAAAGATGGAAGCGTTGATTATTATGATTCTGAAGGGAAAAGTTCAAAGCCTTTCTTGCTGCGCAAACCCACACCAAATGGCATTTTTGGCTCTCCCTTTGGTCCACGCAAACATCCTATTTTAGGCTATGTCCGCATGCATACGGGTGTTGATTGGATTGCTCCTAAAGGATCACCCATTATTGCTGTAGGAGATGGTATTGTCACAAAAGTAGGTGTAACAGGCGGCTATGGAAATCATACGGAAATTCAACATGCCAATGGATATGTCAGCAGTTATTCACACCAAAGTCGTTATGCACCAGACATCAAACCAGGCGTGAAAGTACGACAAGGACAAATTATTGGGTATGTTGGATCAACAGGAATGGCAACCGGACCCCATTGTCATTTTGAAATCATTGTCAATGGCGTCAAGGTTGATCCCATGCGCATTCGTATACCGGATAGCAAAGCCTTAACCAATCAAGACCTACAAACATTCCTACAAGAAAAAAACAACATTGATGCCTTGATCAACAGCCCAATAGCACCCTCCGAAGAGACTTAAAGCATGAAAGCATCTGCATTTTTACGACTCAAAACATCTAAAAAATATGCTTGAGCGCTTACTTTTCTCAAAGAGATTTCCGCATTTTAAATATCTATTAAAGAATACGCCGAAAGATGCCTCCACCCAAGGTCGCATCACAATGATTAAAAATAAAACGCCCTCCCCTTTTCAGGTATACGCACAATAGAAAAGTGAAAAATATGAAACCCCAAAAGGCTAACTCTTTTTGTTTATTTTATCAAAACGATAGCCCGTCCTTATTTGCCATGCAATAAAATCTCAAATCAAAGAGGTGCCCGCTAAAGGATGAAGATTCTAAAATCCATATCATTCTATAAACAACCCGACTTTTTGTTGAATAGATTCCACTTGTTGAATGTATGCTGTTCATAGCCCTAAAGGACGGTGTTTCATGAACTTTCTGAGCACGTTCTACCTTAAGAGTATTCGTTACACACTTTTACAAAAACACCCCATATTTAAAGTTTCACATGCCTTACAAAAAATAACAAGACTTGAAAAAACTCTCTCTTTGCAAAGCAATAGAGCTTACGAATATAAGTATTATTGGCTTAAAGGAGCACTTATTCAAAATAAATTTAAAGGCTAACTTAAACACTTCAAAGCTCTCAGACAAGGAGAACTTTGAAAGCCGATCATCGGAGTCAACAAAGCAAAAAAACAATAAGAGAGAAAATCAAACATACACCAAAAGATAAAGAAGCAAAGTTGTTTCTCTTGAAGGCAATTGACAATCTGATATGAATGGTGCTGTGTTCAAGCTACTGAAGCCGTATTTTTCCTTCTTCTTGTGAAAAGATGCCCTCCCCATACCTTCACGATGAATCAAAGGCAGCATGCCACTGGCAAAGAGAAAATTTACCCTTTTAAAAAATCAGTCAGAGCTTTTTTTTGAACTATTCATGCTAAGTTTTGGCAAAGGAATGACAATCTTTGTACCTCCTAAAGTAGAAGTTTCAAACAGAGGTTTTTCACCAAATTGCATACAGAGCTGTTCCACAACCACACGACCAAGTCCTGTTTTTTGTTTTAAAGTTTGGCTTTTCATTCCCACGCCATCATCTTCTACAATGAGCATCAATTGTCCATCTTTCTGGGGACCAAAGGAGATATAAATATGACCAGACCGTTGATTAGGAAAGGCATGTTTTAAGGAATTGGTTAGCAACTCGCCAAGGATAATTCCAAGTGTTGTCGCATCTCTTGAAGACAGGCGATAATCTTTAAAGTTGGTGTGAATGGTGATGTTTTCACGCAATTCAAAAGGGACTGCCAATTCGACATCATGCACAACAGAGCTGAGAAACTCTGCCAATAGTGTCGTTTCCATATCATCACTTAAGCGCAAACGACGATGTGCTGTAGAAATTGTCTGAATACGATCACGTGCAGCCCCTAGAACAGCACGGACCTCTTCATTTTTGCTCCGGTTTAACTGGAGCCCCAACAAAGAAGACACCGTCCCAAGAGAATTGCCAATACGATGGCTTGCATCCTGCAACAATATTTCAACCCGTTGGCGTTCTTTTTCAGCGTGATTACGTGCTCTTTCTAATTCTTGTGTTCGTTCTTTCACGCGGGCTTCCAGAGCGATATTTTCACTATGAAGCAGCAATTGATACAATTTTAAAGAGCGCATATCACGATGAAAACGATTAATAACAAAATAGGCAGAAATAAAGGTACTCACAACGGAAACAATAGCCGCCAATGTCAAAGCCGCCCGCATCAATGCGATACCCTCACGCTGTTTTTGTCGCACCACATCATCCCCATTAATAAAGCTTGTCATCAATTGAGCTAAACGTGCTACAGGAATCTTTGATACTTCCAAAGAGTCCGCATGAGAAGGTTGAGAAGGTTGTTCAGGAATCGCATCAAGAGCACGCATATGGGCATTCATAAAGGCTTTTCGTGCTTCAACCTCTTCTTTAAAAGCCGTAAACCATTTATACCACTGCGGATGCGCATAAACAATAAGTGCGATATAGTCGAGAATATTCCCCAACTCCCGCTCTGCATTTTCAAAACGTATTTTATCTTCCGCCTTGCGCGTTTTTGCATAGCTGCGGTCAGCAACAGCCATATCAATCAGGCTAATAAGGACTAAATCAGCCTGTTCGCGCAATTCTGAACTTGTATTCAACTGTGCAACTTCTCGATCAACGGCATTTGAAAGCAACATAATAAAAACCGATGCCAAAAGAGCCATAACAAGAGAAACAACAATCGCACCCCACCGCCAGCGTGATATCGTTGCATCAGAAGAAGGCATTTGAGGCATCAAATTTGTTTTTGTTGTCATAGAATGTCCATTGGCGAACTTGAAAGTCGTCATTTTTCAGCACAAAGGAAGGCAACCTTATGGAACATAAAACCTAAAGCCCGTGAGAAAGTTTTATACAGGCTTTTCTTGTGTTCTTAAAGATACAGGCCAAACTTCTGAATTCCCTCAGATACTGACTTTACTGTAATAGCTATAACGGGAATAAAAAAAACAAGGCTATCAATCATAATTATTATGCTTTTTTAGCCGTTAAATGAACACAATGTACTTCCAGCTGAGTAAGAATCAGGACCATAATCAGACTCACCATTGACTTTAAGAAGTTCTTGTAATCGATTACGCGCCCTGCTCACACGGCTTTTAATGGTTCCAACAGCACAACCACAAATAGCCGCAGCATCTTCATAAGAAAACCCCGATGCGCCAATGAGAATAATGGCTTCTCTTTGATCGGCAGAAAGCAAATTTAAGGCTTTTTTGAAATCTTGCAAATCAAGTGATCCATATTGAGCAGGATGAACAGCGACATTTTGAGTAAACACGCCGTCGGTATCTTGAACTTCTCTTCCCTTTTTACGCATTTGACTATAAAATTCATTGCGCAAAATGGTAAAAAGCCAAGCTTTAAGATTAGTTCCCATCTCAAAACTATCTTGCTTAGCCCATGCCTTCATAACAGTATCTTGGACCAAATCTTCGGCTTTATCGTGCTTGCCACTTAAAGAAACAGCAAAAGCTCGTAAAGCCGGCAACACAGAAAGGAGTTCTTGTTTAAAGTTTTTCGCGCACTTTGACATAAAGGATTCAAACCTTTTCCACATTGTTTAAGCCAAATTGCTCTGCGCGCTCCAACTTTTCTAAAAGCTCAAGCAAACACCGTGGCAGTGCTTCTTCTTGAATTTCCATGTAAAATTGACGTAACTTCCGTGCTATTTCGCTATTGACCCCGAGAAGATCATCTCCAACTCTAAATTGTGTGGTGAGATTTTTTTCATCACGGTCGTTCATTTTTCATCCCCCTAATCCATATATTACTAGTAGTACCGCGAAGAATTTTTCGCCTTATGGTTGTAAATATAGCTGCCGGTAAAAAGTTCCATACAAATCAAGGAACTTTTTTATCGGTTGAGAATTTCAACCAACAAAATGCTTGAAAGGTCAAAGGAGTTATAAATTATGTCATTATCAACGCGCATTGCCCCGCATCTTCCCTATCTTCGGCGTTTTGCCCGCTCTGTCACCGGTAGCCAATCCTCTGGCGATGCTTATGTTTCAGCGATGTTGGAAGCACTCATTGCCGACATCTCCATTTTTCCCAAAGCCTCCACTGACCGAATTGGTACCTATTGGCTTTTTTGCCATCTTTTTGACCAAACCACACCAAACATCCCTGAACCCCTGCCCCAATTTGGTCTTGAACAAAAAACCAGTGCCAAATTATCCTATCTCACGCCCCGCGCACGCCAAGCATTTTTGCTCATTGCCGTTGAAGGATTTCATGAACAAGAAGCCAGCGAAATCATGAATCTGGATACGAAAGAATTCCGTAAGCTGCTCAACCAAGCATCCATTGATATTTCTCAACAAATTGCCACTGAAGTAATGATTATTGAAGATGAACCTCTTATTGCACTTGATATTGAGCAAATGGTAGAAAGCTTAGGTCATCATGTTGTAGGAATAGCGCGCACGCGTGATGAAGCTGTCATCATGTATCATAAGAAAAAACCACGGTTGATTTTGGCTGATATTCAATTAGCCGATAACAGTTCAGGTATTGACGCAGTCAATGAGATTTTGAAAAATGACCGTATACCGGTGATTTTCATCACGGCTTTTCCCGAAAGGCTACTGACCGGCGAGCGTCCAGAACCAACTTTTTTAGTGACCAAACCTTTTAACCCTGATATGGTGAAAGCACTTATTTCCCAAGCTTTATTTTTTCAAGAGAATGCTTCTAAAGCGGCTTAGAACAGAGTAACATCTTAAAATTATGATCGTTACGCCTCTTTCAAAGTCCCCCATGGATAGATCTCATATGAGTGCGCTCATGCAAGCGATTCGTGGTGCTGATATTTGTGTTCTCTATCAGGCAACAAATCTGGTTTATTTATGGGCTGAAAACTTACCACACCATTTACACAATAAATGGCGGGTTGGGTGTCGTGACAACGACTTTTTTTCGCTTGACCTTGCAGACAATATGGAAACCATCAAACTGCAAGTTTTAGCGAGTGGCAAAATGCAAACTGTTGAAGCACGTTTTGAAGATACAAATAAACAAGAGATTTGGTACAAATTTTCTATTGATTGCCACCGCAATGATAACGAAGACATTATTGGGATTATCACCACCGGTGTCAATATTTCCGGCTTACGCCGCCGTGAACAAGTGCTTAAAATCCTTCTTCGCGAGGTCAGTCACCGTTCTAAAAACCTTCTAGCGATCATTCAAAGTATTGCCAGCCAAACCGCCCGCTACACTGAATCTCTTCAAGTTTTTTTACGAAAATTTCAAGGTCGTCTTCATTCTCTTTCTCATTCTCAAGATCTGATCACTGATTCCGATTGGCGCGGTGCTCAATTTCGCGAATTGGTCCAAACGCAGGCTTTAGGTTATTTTATGAAAGAAACAGAACGTTTTTCACTTGAAGGCGTCGATCCTTATCTTTTTCCCAATGCCGCTTTGCATATCGGTTTGGCTTTTCATGAACTGATTGTCAATTCTCTTTCTTTTGGAGCTCTTTCCCAAGAAAAAGGGAGCATCTGTGTACGCTGTGAAATCAAAACAAAACTGAATGGCAAAACACAACTTATCATCACTTGGCATGAAAATTTTGAATCCGGCATCCCTCCCACAAACAATAAAAAAGCCTGTTTTGGTAGTGCCGTTCTCGAAAAAATCGTTCCCATTTCCGTGAATGGTTCAGCTTCCCTCAAATTGACACAAGAAGGAATTGTCTATTGCCTCTCTGTTCCTGATACTTATTTTGATATTTTTTCTTAAAAGAGCATTTTAAACAATGAACAAGAGAAGTTTCCCCTTTTTTAGCAAAATGTCTCATCTGTTTATTAAGCACAAAGATATTTTCCAACCTCTTTAAACCAACCTCTATTGTCCCCCAATAGTTCCCCAAAACCTTAACGATGAGAACTGAAGGCCACATAAAATCCATTCCCGCTGTCAATCAACTTTCATCCCTTATAGAACCGCATATTTTAAGAGAGAAACCAAAACAATGAAGAGTAAACCGTTTCAGCTTTTATATGCCAAATAAAAGCGAACCTATTACCTATCTCTTTTTGTGTAACTTTCGCAATGCGCATACAATTCCATTTTGGCAGAATATGAAATTTCAAGGAGTAAAGCTAACATCCATCATCACTCTCCAGCTTTACGGGACTAAAGCATCCACGACAACAACAATTAACTGATGAAATTACACATTTTATGCTTTTATTTATCGCATTCTTTAATGGAGATATCCTCTTCAGGTACAATAGGACATCCTAAAACAGAATACACGTGTGTCCCTCCATTCACGCACTTTTTAATATTTCCCAGTGTATCCCCGCTCATTTCAAAACAGTATCTGTAAATAAGATATAATAGCCCCCGTAAAGTGAACCATCAAAACTGCCCCTTGTTACCCCACGTCCTTCTTTACCTTCATACCCCTTTTCACTTCATAAAAGTAGTAGCTGAGCATCAGCATACCATTTGTCTCTCATGTTACTAACAGCCATTGACCTTTGAGAGCGTCCATAAGAGGCATTTCAGTCTTTTTTCAAATATTACTCACCAACACAAAGCCCACACACACCCTTTTATGACGTGCAAGCCAATGACTTTGATTAATTCACTATAGAATAAAATCTCAAAGGGGAACCCGCATCTCAAAGGGGAACCCGCATCTCAAAGGGGAACCCGCATCTCAAAGGGGAAC
>NZ_JBHIPJ010000050.1:0-1034 GCF_042195945.1 Bartonella sp. AP30XZML
TATTGCAACAGCTGTTGGTTATGTTCCTTGGGGAGATGAAGCAGAGGAGTATTTTTACAACCTCTACGAATATGAAGACGGTACAAGAGAGTGTGAAAAGTTTGACGGTGGTCAGTACTACACCGTACCAGAAAAGGCAGATTTTAGTACCAAAGCGCAAGTGAAAGCGTGGGTTTACGGTGGTGCTATTCCGAAAAGCGTTCTCAATTACGAACCTCTTATAGACGAGATCAATAAAGGCATAAAAAAACTATCAGAAGTTGCTTGATTTTAAAGAACATGACCTCTAGATGTGAAGAAAGATGGACTAAGTATTTTTAAAGATGCCCTACTTGCTCTAAAGGTGAAATATGTGGGATTGGGTTGTTATGCCGAGCTTGCCATAAATCATGCTTTTGTTGCAATTTAAGCCAGAATTCCGCATCATTTAAACCCGCTTTTTCTAACCGTAAAGCTAAGTTAATGCTAATCGCTGCATGACAGTTTAAGACACGGGATAAAGTTAAACGTGCAACACCAAGACGATTTGCCGCTTCTGTTACTGTTAATCCTAATTCATCAAGCAATTCTTCTTTCAAAATGCCGCCAGGGTGTGGAGGATTGTACATCATAATAACACCTCAAAACTCAATGGTAATCTTGATAATCAACCAGTTCAACGTCTGTCCCAATGAAACGAAAGGTAACACGCCAATTTGCATTGACACGCATTGACCAGTAACCTTTTAAATCGCCCGTAAGCGCATGTAGACGATACGATTTAAGAGTAACTTGTTCAGGCGCGGATATTGTATCTAAAATTACTAAAATGTTTGCTAATTTTTTAACATGCGCGGGTTGTATGCCTTTGCACTCTCCTCTTTCAAAGAATAATTTCAACCCTTTATACTTAAAACTAACGATTGCCATATATACCCTCTTGATACTTGGTACTATACACCATGCATTTATGTCAATTGATTATTTATCAAAGAGCGCCTTAAAACATAATGTTATATGTTAATAATCAATAATATCCTTTTGAAATAATTGAA
>NZ_JBHIPJ010000051.1:0-1233 GCF_042195945.1 Bartonella sp. AP30XZML
GATTGAAAAGCAGGCGCCCCCGCCGCGCCCCGCGCTGTTATTTAAGCAGCGTCTCTTATGATTTGATCACAAATTTTAATATGACCATTTAATTTTTTTGTATCTATATATGAATTGCCAAAAACACTCACTTGATCACAAATGTATGTATAGCCTGTAATTTTTGCATTCTCATAAATACAAGCATCATCACCAACTATAGCAAAAAACCAAACTTGAGCATTGTCAAAAATTTTTGCATTGCCATAAGCTTGCGCATAGCCAGTCAGTAAAGCATCATCATAGATTTTAGCATGACCTTTTATAACAGCCCTGTCAGATACTTCAGCATGATTCAAAACGCAGGCATAACCGTAAACATAAGTTCTTCCAAAAACCACGGCATGATCAGCAACCCTAGCATTGTCATAAACCACGGCATTATCATAAACTTGTGCATAGCCTTCAATTTTTGCATTATCGAAAACATAAGCTTTATTTAAGACTTTAGCATTATCAGAAACATAGGCATTATTATAAACACAAGCATCATCATAGACCCAGCAATTGTCATAATGCGATAGGTTATCTTCCTTTTCAACAAAACCGCCTAAATCGCCAGCCTTGACATCAGAAAAGTCTTTTAAAGCTTTAATGCGATAAAGAATTTGATTACTAATTACACGCGTTTCATTTGTGAGTGCAAACTTTTTTTGCATAGCACAATTCCTTTATAAAGAGATTTAAATTTTAAAATGAGATGTTTTAAAGAGGGGCGCCCCCGCCCGCGACCGCGCGTTATTTACGCAGCGTTATTTATATTCTGATCAAAACCACAGACATCTTCAGAAAATTTCTTATTTTCTTTAAGCACAGCATTGCCATAAATCGTTGTAAATTGGCAAATTTGTGCTTTGCCACTCACATGAGCATTATCATGAATTTTTGCAAAAGGACCAACACGCGCCGAGCCAAAAACCTTGGCATTGTCATAAATATTGCTCCCATCATAAACTATAGCTTTATCAAAAACATGAGCATTGCCATAAGCTTTTGACCACGGAGCAAGGCGTGATTTACCGTAGACATGGGCATCATTAAACACAAGCCCACTCACATGAGCATTTTCATATACACGGGCATTATCGTAAATAAGAGCCCCTTCAGTAATAACGGCATTATCACTCACAACGGCATTGCCAAAAACATAGCCACCAATTTTTGCATTGCCATTAATGATTGCATTGTCATAAA
>NZ_JBHIPJ010000052.1:0-2605 GCF_042195945.1 Bartonella sp. AP30XZML
AAATGGACGCATCTCACGAGCAAAAACACCGCATGAACCCATGGATAAATTGGCAATTGAAATGCGTGCCAAACGCTTCTGCTTGACCATAGAAGAGGCTAAAAATCCGCTTTCCGGCACCTATATTGGGCGGCTTTATTTGCAAGGCGAAATCAATCAAGACCAATATGATGCTGCGCAAAAATATCTTGAAGTGAAAAACAATTACCTATGTGCAAAAGGATTGCCTAATGCTGTTTATGACAACTTTACTCCTTCATCAAATGAGGAGGCACAAAAACGGTGGATTGAAAGAGCAACTCATTGTTATGAAGTGACGAAAGAGGCTATCAAAGAAGCACAACACCTCTATAGACAGTATAATCTTTATGCTGCATTACAATATCTTGTTATAGAAGATCAATCGCTAACACATCTTGTTAGTTCTTTGCGTATTGTTCTTAATGCGCTTCATAAGCACTTTAGCCGTTAAAAAAGAATTGACATCAGATGAAAAATCATTAAAATGTGTATATATTTACACATTATGAGTTTAGGGAATGGAACAAGATAGCCGAAAAATCATTGCAAAATTAAAGCGTGATGGCTTTGAACTTGTCAAAGTAAAAGGTTCTCATCATAAATTAAAAAAAGATGGTAAGGTTGTTATTGTTCCACATCCTAAAAAAAATCTTCCGATTGGTACAGTACGTTCTATCGCACAACAAGCAGGTTGGTTAGAAAAAGGAGAAGAAAAATGAAAAGATTTTTTGCTCTTGTTCATAAAGATGAAGATTCTGCTTTTGGTGTTCAGTTTCCTGATTTTGAGGGGCTTTTTTCTGCTGCTGATGAGGAAGAAAATTTAATCGCAAATGCAACAGAAGCACTTCAACTTTATTGTGAAGATATAGATATAGTGCCTATTCCTTCAAAATTTGAGGAAGTCATACAACGGGAATCTGTCAAAACAGCTTTGTCAGAAGGAGCTTTTTTAATACAAGTCCCCTTTATTGAAAATGATGCAGAAGTAGTACGTACGAACATATCTATTGAAAGAGGGCTCTTACGTGCAATTGATGATTGTGCACAAGAAAGAGGCTTAACGAGATCTGCTTTTTTGGCAACAGCAGCGCGTCACGAGCTTAATATTTAGATTTTCTGCTTTTTTGGCTGTGTCAATACATACCTTTTTGTTTATAAAAACACCATATTTAGGTAAAAAAAATAAAAAAACACAAGATCATGATTTTTTTTGTTGACATAGTGTAAAAAATCGTATTTAATGACGACACGGCACTGGTCGTATTGTGTCTAAAATTCAAAAATATCCCCAAAAATTCAGCAAAATGTGAACTTGAAGCGTGGCTAGAAAGCCCTGTTTTCTTGCTAATTCTGGCTAATTAATTTTTCAAAGAATAAAAATCAATATTTGACTAATGATGTCATTAATTATGACTCAAAAGGAGCAATGATGAAAGCTGTCATCACTAAACCAATGTGTGTTGTTGGAGACAATAAAAGCACTGTTCGCTTTGAACCATCAACACCCAATAATCCATTTGTTGAAGTTTCCAATCAAGTCTACGCACGTCTCAAGCGCGCTAATGCTGTAAAACCTTTTATTGGAGTCAAGACAACAGCAAAACCTGACAAGACGGTTGAACAAATTAAGCAGATAGAACAAGAAGCCGTACAAACATCGTCTGAACCAGTGACAGAGGAAACCTCACTCGAAAAACCAAAAGCATCTAAAGCTTCCAAGTCACCTACCCCAAAAAAGGCTTAGAAGTTGAAGTTAATCATCCACCAAAAATGGTATCTTCAACAGGTAAAAGATACCTTCACCAGTCTTCAAGCACCACGCCTTAATTGGGCTCTGCGTAATGCTCTAAACACTGCAGCAAAACAAGTTGAACGCTTTACTGAAAAGCAAGTTGCAGACATCTCATCAGCCCAAATAAAGCGTATAAGAAGAGGTGTTTATATTAAAGAAAAGGCTACAGCAAAGCTTCTCGAGACAGATATCATTGGTTCTGGAACACCGATACCTCTTAAATTTTTTCAAGCACAAGAAACAAAACGCGGCGTGGCTTACACACTATTTGGAAAGAAAGAAATCTTGCCTCATGGTTTTATTAAGGGTGGGAGTTTTCCAAAGCGCGTTGATTTGAAAATGGGAGGGAATGTGTTTCAAAGAGATGACGGAGATCAATTCCCCATTGCAAAACAAGAAGGACCTTCAATTGCTAAAGTGATGTCCAAGCCAGAGATTGCAAGTGCTATTGTAAAAGAAGCCAATGAAAGACTAATCAAAAACATACAGAGACAACTTAAACGTCAAGAATACGCCGCTAATAAGAAAGGATAGATCATGTTCTCACGCTTTATCTATATGTTCCATATCCTTATGGGCTTAGGCATTACCTATTCTTATTGCAATATTAAAAACAGATTATCACTTATGCTTTGTTTTTTCCATAAAAAAATCAATAAAATCAATTCAAAAGGTACTTCCCAGCGGGTTGGCTTCGTTGCGGGGCAGGCTAGCGCGAACTATCGCTAGCGACAGAATTTTCAAATTGACTGTACATTGTACATTTAACTCATTGATAAATAATGATTTCAA